>JASLDQ010000394.1 GCA_030151505.1 Chromobacteriaceae bacterium | reverse complement strand
GGGACAGGCCGCTGCTGACCGCGCCGCTGCTGGTCATGGCCGTGATGTCATGCACGCCGTCGGCCAGGCTGGAGACAAAGCTGTAGTGCCAGACGCCGGCACTATCCGCCACGGTGCCGTCCACCGGCACGCCATCCACATAGATGGTGACCAGACTGTTCGGAATGGTCGTTCCGCTCAGGGTCGGCGTGTTGTTGCTGGTCACGCCGTCACTCTGGCTGCGGCCGGTGTCGGTGCCGGCCGTCAGTCCGTCCACTGTCGGCGCCGACAGCTGCATCGCGATGACGCGGGTCACAGCTGCGCTGTCCTTGCTGCCGTCATTGACCCTGATGCTGACGGTACGGGACGCGGTGTCCGGCGAGGTCGAGCTGTTGTTGTAGGTCACGGCCTGCAGCGCCGCCTGCCATTGCGCCAGCGTCGCGGTGCCGCCGCCGGACGTCAGGGTCAGCACCCCGGTACTGCTGTTGTAGCTGGCGCTGATATTGCCGTAGAGGCTGGCATTGCCATTGCTGAACGCCAGCAGATCCTGACCGCTGCGGAAGTTGCCGGTGATCGCCACCGTGGCACTGGCCAGCGTGCTGCTGTCCCGGTCCGACAGCGTGATGCCGCTGTCGACCACCACCGGCGTCGGCGTGCCGCCGACCGGATAACTGCCGCTGCCGGCCGTGGCCGTGGCGATCGGCGTCTGGTCGGTGGCTGCCACCGTCACCGTCCGGCTGACCGCCGCGCTGTCCTTGCTGCCGTCATTGACGGCAAAGCTGATGGTGCGGGTGGCCGTGTTCGGCGTTACCGCGCTGTCGGTGTAGGTCACGGCCCGCAAGGCTGCCTGCCACTGCGCCAGCGTCGCCGTCGCCCCACTGGAGGTCAGCGTCAGTACGCCGGTGCTGCTGTCGTAGCTGGCACTGATATTGCCGTAGAGGCTGGCATTGCCATTGCTGAATGCCAGCACATCCTCGCCACTGTGGAAGTTGCCGGTAATCGACACCGTGGCACTGGCCAGGGTGCTGTTGTCCAGGTCCGAGACCGTGATGCCGCTATCCACCACCACCGGGGTGGACGCCGTGTTGTCGCCGGCGGCAAAGGCCGCACTGCCGCCGCTGGTCGTGGTGACCGGGGTCTGGTCGACCGCAGCCACAGTCACGCTGCGGCTGACCACGGCACTGCTCTTGCTGCCGTCACTGACGCTGAAGCTGATGGTGCGGGTCGCACTGTTCGGCGTCACCGCGCTGTCGGTGTAGGTCACCGCCCGCAAGGCTGCCTGCCATTGCGCCAGCGTCGCCGTCGCGCCGCTGGAGGTCATCGTCAGCACCCCGGTGCCGCTGTTGTAGCTGGCGACGATATTGCCAAAGGCGATCGCGCTGGTATTGCTGAATGCCAGTATGTCTTCGCCGCTGTGGAAGTTGCCGGTGATCGACACCGTGGCGCTGGCCAGGGTGCTGTTGTCCAGATCCGACACCGTAATGCCGCTGTCCACCACTACCGGGGTGGATGCCGTATTGTCGCCGGCGGTAAAGGCGGCACTGCCGCCGCTGCCCGCGGCAACCGGGGTCTGGTCGACCGCCGTGACGGTCAGGGTCCGGCTGACCGTCGCGCTGCTGGCACTGCCGTCATTGACCTGGAAGCTGATGGTGCGGGTGGCCGTGTTCGGCGTCACCGCGCTGTCGGTGTAGGTCACCGCCCGCAGTGCCGCCTGCCATTGCGCCAGCGTCGCCGTCGCGCCGCTGGAGGTCATTGTCAGCACCCCGGTGCCGTTGTTGTAGCTGGCAACGATATTGCCGTAGAGGCTGCTGTTGCCATTGCTGAATGCGAGGATGTCCTCGCCGGCGTGGAAATTGCCGGTGATCGACACGGTGGCACTGGCCAGCGTACTGCTGGCGGTATCAGTCACGGTCATGCCGCTGTCAACGGCCACCGGGGTGGATGCCATGTTGTCGCCGGCGGTAAAGGCGCTGCTGCCGCCGCTGACGCTCACTACCGGCACGACGCCAACCATGATCGAGGACGCCACGGCCAGGCTGGTGGTATCGACACCGCCATTGCCGGTGCCGCCGCTGTCCCGGACCGACGTCAGCGTCACCACGCGGCTGCCGCCAATGGCGCTGCTGCTGCTGTCGCGATAGGTCATGCCGTTGACCACGCTGCTGGCCGTGGCACCGGACATGCCGCTGCTGACGATGGTAACGGTGGCCACGCCCCCCGATACCGATACGGAAATGCTCAGCCCGTTGCCGGCACTGGTCAATGTATTGCCATTGGTCAGCGCCACGCTGCTGCCGTCAATCGTCAGGATTTCGCTGCTGCCATCATGCAGCCCGGAGACGGTCAGCGTCAGCTGGAGCAGGCTCTGGCCAGCCTCAACCGTGCTGAAGCTGGCGCCACTGAAGACCTGCACGGCGGCATCGCCGATGGTAAAGGCCGGATTCCTGCCGGTGGCGGTGGCCGTCGGCGCATCATTGACCGCCGCGATCGACACCACGACATTGCCCGAGCTGCTGGCGCCATGCCCGTCGTTGACGCTGACATTGACCGTACGGCTGGCCGTGCCGGGATCACTGCTGCCATTGTTGAAGGTCAGCGCAGCGACCAGGATGCTGACCCGGGCCGGCGTCGCATTGCTGTTGAAGGTGATGACGAGGTCATGGCCACTCACCCCGTCGCCGGCGATGACACCGATGGCGACACCACCCACAGTCACCACACTGCCCACGCTGGTGCCGCTGCTCAGCGCCACCGTGCCACCGGTATCGATGCCCAGCGCATCCTGGCTCTGCCCGTTGGCGGTAATGCGCACCGTCACATTGCCGCCGGTGAAATCGGGCGAATCACTGTCGGTCACGGTCACGGCACTGCCGGTATCCAGTTTTACCGCCCCGCCCTTTTCGGTAAAGGTCGGGTTGTCACCGTTCAGATTGCCGATCACCGGGGCAACATTGGCGGCAACCGTGACGTTCCTGGTCACGGTCGTACTGTCGTTGCCCCCGTCATTGACGGTGAAGCTGATGGTACGGGTAGCCGTATTCGGTGACAGCGAGGTGTCCTGGTAGGTGACGGCGCGCAATGCCGCCTGCCATTGCGCCAGGGTGGCGGTCGCCCCGCTGGAGGTCATGGTCAGGATGCCGGTGCTGCTGTTGTAGCTGGCGCTGATATTGCCGAAGGTGACGCTGTTGCTGTTGCTGAACGCCAGCAGGTCTTCCCCGCTGCGGAAGTTGCCGGTAATCGCCACCGTGGCGCTGGCCTGGGTGGCGCTGTCGGTATCGGTCACGATGATGCCATTGTCTACCGTCACTGCATTGCCGGTGCCGCCACTGTAGGCACTGCTGCCACCACTTGGGGTCAGTACTGGCGCAACGGTCGGTGCACGGAAGTTGGTGGCCGTGACATTGTCGACACCGAAAGCACCGGTAACCTGGTATGAGCCATCCGCCTGGACACGGAACGAATCGATGCCCTTGAACGCATCATTGCCGGAGACGTCGAAGCTTATCAGCTGCCCGCCGAGATTGGTGTCGGTCAGCATCAGGCTCAATATCGCACCACTGACCGCCACACCATCCCGGTAACCCACCAGCTGGACGACCCCATAACTGCCGACTGACGGGCCGGCAATGGCCACATCGACCCGGGCCAGATCGAACAGGTAGCCGTTGTTCGCACTGAGCGACATGTAAGCCAATGGCATGCCATCATTGCTGCCCCCACTGATCATGGGAGTCTGCCCGGTCATCGCCTCGGCACTGATATAGCAATTGGTTGCAGCCGCCGATTTCAGCAGCACATTCCAGCCCTCCACATTGCTCGCGGTCAGGCCGACGCCGTACGAACCACCAGTGGCGAGATACGGACCGTTGCTCACATTGTCGAAAGTCGTCGTGCCATTCACCGGCTGTGCCAGCAGATAGCTGTAGGCCGGCCGCAGCCCGGCCACATCAATATGGCCGCTGCTGCGCTCCAGCACCCAGTCGCCCCCCAGGCTGCTGGCACCGGTCATGTCGGTGGACGCCGCCACATCGGCCTGGGTATAGCGGGCCAGGCTGTCGACAAAGGTGGCACCGGCCTGGCCGGCCGCGATATTGCAGCCGTACAGCAGGATGTCGCCATCGGCGCTCAATGCCTGGCCGATGGTCGACAGCTCCGCCTGATGGCTGGCCATATTGGCACCGTTGAGCGTCTGCGTGCCCAGCAGTAGATTGCCCTCGGTACCGTGCGACAGGATGTGGATGGCACTGTAGCCGCTGTGCGACTGCGCCCACCGGGCGATCTGTGCCAGCCCGTCGCCACGGCCATCCAGGATCACCACCTCGGTGCCGGGCGGCATCTGCGACACCAGCGACTGGTAATCGCGCACGCCGGTGTCGACAAACACGACCTGCCGGCCAGTTGCCGCTGCGGGCTGTTCGGCCACCGGACGCTCGGTGGCCGCGGGCGTCGCAGGCGCTGCCGCATCGGGCCGGATTGCCGACGTATCGCGGGTTGCATCGACATGGGCATCGGCAACGGCCGCCGTGGCGACGACCGCGCCATCGAACATCAGGCGGGGTTCCAGTGCCTGCAACAGTAGCCTTGGGCGGCTTTTTGCGTGGGGTACATCGGCGTTAACGACATTACCCTTGAATTTTCGCCAGTCCATCATCCTCTCCCGACATGCGCTACCGTTGCAGCAGGGAGGCTATTTTAGGTAAATAAAAACGCCATAAAAATATATCTTGTCAACAAGCAGTGACAATGTCATCCATATGGGCCGATCAAGGCATCCGGCCGCGTGATTCTCAACGGCGCGACCCGCCAGTACGTCTACCAAAACGCTAAGCACCAAACTCAGTCGGCCAGACCCGGCAAGGTCCGCCTGCCATTCGACACGTTCGAGTCCGGACTGGCGACGATGCTGCCCAGCAGCGTGCGATGCACCCGGACCGTGCGCAGCTCGGCAACGTCGCGCACCAAGGTCTCGAGTTTGCGCTGCAGTTCCAGCCTGTCGTCGTCGGACAGGCAGCTCGAGGGATCGAGCGTGGCGTCGATTTCGATCGAGCCGTTGAGGTAATGCAGTTGCAGGCGGATATTTGCGCTCAGCTCGGGCCCCAGCGCTTCCTCCACCACTTGAAGCACCCGGGCGCGATGGGGCAATGCTGCGACGGTGCTGTGTCCCTTGTCGTCTTCCGGATCGATATGCAGCAGTACGTCCAGCGCCTTGTGTTCGCTCAGGACGCGTGCCCGGGCCAGCGCGGCGATGTAATGTCCTTCCGACACGCTGATGCGGCCATCCACCAGCAGGTGTGCGTCGATCAGCGGGTAGTCGCCCATGCGGCGAGTGCGCAGATCGTGCACGTCGCGCACGCCGGGCGTGGTGATGAGCGTGGCCCGGATCGACTCGACCTCTTCGGTGGTCAGGCCACGGTCCATCAGGTCTGACAGCGCACTCCAGCCGAATTTCCATCCCATCCGCGCCACCATGAATCCCACCAGCGCGGCGGCCAGCGGATCGAGGAACTTGTAGCCGAGCAAGTTGCCGCCGATGCCGAGCGCCACCACCAGCGACGAGGCCGCATCCGAGCGGGCATGCCAGGCGTTGGCCACCAGCATGCCGGACTTGACCCGGTGGGCCACCGCCAGCATGTAGCGGAACAAGCCCTCCTTGCTGAGCAGGGTCAGCACGGCGACCCACAGCGCGACCGGATGCACGGCGGGAATCTCCTCCGGCTGGGTGATCTTGACGCCGGCCGACCACAGCATGCCGACGCCGACGGCGAGCAGGAGCGCTCCCAGCAGCAAGGAAGCGGCGTTTTCAAAGCGGGCGTGGCCGTAGTGATGATTGGCGTCCGCATCCAGATGGCTAAAACGGTTGACGAAGAGCACGACGAAATCGGCCAGCAGGTCGGAGAGTGAGTGGACCCCGTCGGCGATCAGCGACTGGGATTTGGCAAAGAAGCCCACCGCGATCTGCAGTACGGTCAGCACGATATTGACCGCCACGCTGACCATGGTGCTCGTGTAGGCCGCGCGGCGTTTTTCGTCGCTGTTGAAGTCGGAGGGAGAAAAATCGGTATCGGATTGCATCGACGGTCTCGAGAAACAAGATAA
>JASLDQ010000148.1 GCA_030151505.1 Chromobacteriaceae bacterium | reverse complement strand
AGCGTAGCCAGCCGGGCGAAGGTGTCGGTGCGGTAGACCTCGACCCGGTTGTCGTCGCGGCAGGGGCGGAAGGTGTGCATCACCCGCCGGCTCGGCACGTCGATCACCTGCACCGTGTCGTTATTCGGGTAAGCGAAGTTGACCCAGACCTGCCGCCCGTCCGGCCGCGCCATGGCGAACACCGGCTGCCCCGCCCCCGCCACCCGGCCGGCTTCGCGCCAGTCGTCGCGGCTGTCGGCCACCAGCACTTCGTGGCGGCCGATGGCGGGCAGGAAGGCCAGGCCCTGCGCCATCGCCCAGCCGCGCAGGTGCGGCATCTTGTAGACCGGCAGGCGCTCCTCGCCCCGGCCGTAGCCGGCCAGAATCTTGCGCGCCACCGGGGTCTCGGCCCACAGGTCCACCAGCGCCAGCCCGTCTTCGCCGTACAGGCCGGCCAGATACCAGCGCCCGTCCGGCGTGACGAGGCCATCGTAGGGCTGCCGACCGGCCTTGAGCTTGTGCCGAACCACCGGCGCGCGCGGGTCGGCGGCATCGACGATCCAGATCTCGCCCGACTCGAACAGGCTGAACACGAAGCGGTTGCCGGGCAGGTCCGCCAGCCCGACTACTTTGGAGGTGCGGCCGTCGCCCCCCACGGCCGGGATGTCGGCCAGAAGCTGCAGGGTGTCCGCGTCGAACAGGCGCACGCCGCCCGGCTCGTAGTTCTGGGTGGCGATGATGCGGCCGTCCTGGCTGATCGCGCCGCCGATCGAGTTGCCGGCCTGCACCACGCGGCCGGTCAGGCGCGGGTCCAGCACGTCCACGCGCGACAGGCCGCCGTCGCGGCCGAACACATAGGCAAAGCGCGCGTCGCGCGAGAACACGACCGAGGCATGCGACAAATCGCCCAGCCCGGCCACGGTGGCCAGCTTCTCCGGCTGACCGTGCCGCACCACCTGCACCCGGCCGGCGGCGCGTTCGATCACCACGCCCAGATCGCCGCTGCCGCGCAAGGGCGGCGTCGCGCTGCAGGCCGCCAGCAGGGAGACGATCAGGCTGGACAGTGCCATCGGCAGTAATTTCATGGTCGGGACTCCGGCAAGGGGGGCAGTCCGCGCTTGAGTTCGTCGATCAGCCAGACAGCCTCGGCGGGACTGATAAAGGGACGCCATGGCGGCATGGCGGTGCCCGGGCGGCCGTCGAGCAGGGTGGCGACCAGACTGTCGCCGGGCTTGTCCGCCAGCGCGGCCGGCGTCAGCGGCGACCCCAGCCCGCCGTGCAGGCGCAGGCCGTGGCAAGCGCCGCAATCCTGCCGCACCAGTTCGCGCAGCGCGTCCTGCCGGTGCGGGTCCGGACTGGCCTGCACCGGGACGGCCAGCGCCAGCCATAAAAAAAACGGGCTCGCCATCCACACCGCAGCGGCCCGCCAAGCTCCGTCGAATCGGTAACGGTTCATGTGACATACGGCCGCAAGCACGCTTGCGGCTCCCTCCGGTTCACTGCGACAAGACCCACTTCACCAGCGTCTGGGCATCGGCATCGGACACGTTGTTGCCCGGCATCGGGATCGGCCCCCACGCGCCGGCACTGCCTTTCTTCACCTTGGTCTCCAGCTGGGCTTCCATGCCCTTGCCCTTGTACTTGGCCGCGACGTCCTTGAACGACGGGCCGACCAGCTTCTTGTCGACCGTGTGGCAGGACATGCAGTTCTTGCTCTGGGCCAGATCGGCACTGGCTTGCGCGCCGAAGGGCAGCACACAGGCGCCGGCAAACAGGATGGCATGCAGCGTTTTCATGAAGGTTCTCCCTGCCGCCCGGCAAGCCGGGCGGGTGTCGGTCAGCGGTCAATAAACGTCGTGCTGGGTGTTGTACACGTTGAACTTGCCGGTCGGGGTGATCAGGCGCGCATCCTTGATCACCGCCTTGAGCTTGCGGGTCTTGTCGTCGAGCACCACCAGGGCCGATTCCTTGTTCTTGGCGCTCCACACCGAGAACCAGATCTCGTCGCCGGCCTTGTTGTATTCGCCCTGCACCACCCGCTTGGCGCCGTCATCCTTCAGCCCGGCCATTTCGGCCACCGGAATCACCTGGAAGCCCTTGTGCAGGTTGTTGATGTCGTACACCGCCACCGACTGGCTCAGCTTGGGATCGGGGTTGAGCGGAGTATCGACCCACAGGTTGCGCGATTTGGGATGCGTCTTGATGAACAGCGAGCCGCCGCCTTGGCCCGGCACCGAATCCACCACCTTCCACGCCTGCGCCTTGTGCTTGTCCGGGTCGGTGCCGATCATGCTGATCGTCTCGTCGCCCAGATGGCTGGTGGCCCAGACCGGACCGAATTTCGGGTGGACGAAGTTGGCGCCACGGCCCGGGTGCGGGGTCTTGCCGACATCGACCAGCGCGGCCAGCTTGCCGACCTTGGTATCGACCACGGCGATCTTGTTGGAAGCGTTGGCCGCCACCATGAAGTAGCGCCCGCTGCTGTCGAAGCCGCCGTCGTGCAGGAACTTGGCCGAATCGAGCGTGGTGGTCTTGAGGTTCTTCAGGTCGGAATAGTCGACCATCATGATCTTGCCGGTTTCCTTGGCGTTGATCACGAACTCGGGCTTGTAGTGCGACGCCACGATCGACGCGACGCGCGGCTCGGGATGGTATTCGTTGTCGACCGTCATGCCGCGGGTGGATACCACCTTGAGCGGCTTGAGGGTGTCGCCGTCCATGATCACGTACTGCGGCGGCCAGTAGGTGCCGGCCACGGCGTACTTGTCCTCGAAGCCCTTGAACTTGGAGGTCTCGACCGAGCGGGCCTCCAGTCCGACCTTGACCTCGGCCACGTTGTCCGGCGTCGGCATCCACAGGTCGATCAGGTTCAGGCGGGCGTCGCGGCCGATCACGTACAGGTAGCGGCCCGAGGCCGACATGCGCGAGATGTGCACGGCATAGCCGGTCTTGACGATGTTGATGATCTTCTTGCTGTCGCCGTCGATCAGCGCCACCTCGCCCGAGTCGCGCAGGGTGACCGAGAACAGGTTGTCGAGGTTGTAGTTGTTCATCTTCCGCGTCGGCCGCTTGGCCACCGGCACGATGTCCTTGCGCGTCTTCTCGATGTCGGCCAGCGAGTATTCCGGCGGAGTCGGCGGTTCCTGCTGCACGTAGCGCGCCATCAGGTCGACTTCGGCGTCGCTCATCTCACCCGAGGTGCCCCAGTTTGGCATGCCGGCCGGACTGCCGTACTTGATGAAGGTCTTGAGGTATTCGGTGCCGCGCTCCAGCGTGATGTCGGTGGTCAGCGGCTTGCCGGTCGCCCCCTTGCGCAGCACGCCGTGACAGCCTGCGCAGCGTTCAAAATAAAGCTGCTTGCCCGTTTCGAACTCGACCTTGCTCATCTTCGGAGCCTTGGGGTTGATGTTCTGGTGCATCTCGGCCCCGGACAGCGGCGAGCCGCCGGCCTGGTAGTTCTTTTCGACTTCACTGACATTCTTGGCGTTGTCGGCGTACGCCAGATTGACCGCCAGCGGCAGGGCCGCCAGCACCGAAACCATCCACATCGACGAGTGTCGCGCTTTCATGGTTGAGCTTTCAGATCGAGGGTTGACAAGTGGGTAAACTCGGCCCAGATCATCCGTCCGCCCTTCCCGCCGCCTCCTTGACCTGAATCAACGATTCAAGGACATAGGAATATAAAAAACAAAAACAGCCACTTATATCAAACACCCCACCCTGTCCCGCCGCTTATTGCGATGCCGCCAGCTTCAGGTACAGCCTCGGCAGCAGCCGCGGCAGCTCGGCCGCGTCGCGCGCCACCACGAAGCCGTGGCTGCCGAACAGGTAGGGCAGATAGTCGCCGGCGTCGCGGTCGATGGTGACGCAGAACGGCACCAGTCCTCTGGCGCGGGCTTCGGCCACCGCCACGCGGGTGTCCTCGATGCCGTAACGCCCCTCGTAGCGATCCAGATCGTTGGGCTTGCCGTCGGTCAGCAGCAGCAGCAGGCGCCGCTCGGCCGGCTGCTCGGCCAGGATGGCGCTGGCGTGGCGGATGGCCGCGCCCATGCGGGTGTAGAAACCCGGCTTGATCGCGGCGATACGGCCGCGCGCGGCGTCGCTCCAGCGTTCGCCGAAATCCTTGAGCACATGGAAGCGGACATGCTCGCGCCGCACCGACGAGAACCCGTACACGCCGAAGCGGTCGCGGCTGGCCGCCAGCGCCTCGGAAAACACCATCAGCGCCTCGCGGATCACGTCGATCACCCGCGCCTCGTTGCCGACCCAGGTGTCGGTCGACAGCGACAGGTCGGCCAGCACCAGCGACGCGAGGCTGCGGGCGCCGCCGTGGTGGCGCTGGTACAGCCCGCGCTCGCCGGCCGCGCCGCTGGCGCGTTCGGCGGCAAAGCGCACCACCGCATCCAGATCGAGCTCGTCGCCGTCCTGCTGGGCATTGAGCCGGACGCGGGCCGGTTGCAGACGCTCGAACTGGCGGCGCAACTGGCGCGCCAGCGGCATCAAGGCATCGGGCAAGGGCCGCGGCGGGGCGGACTCGGCCAGCATCGGCTCGATGCAGCAATAATCGGGCCGGTGAACACCGGCCTTCCAGTCCCACTCCGGGTAGAGGATGCCGCCGCCGAGCGGACGGTCGTCGTCGCTTTCGGCCGGCAGGTCGAGGTCGAAGCGCAGGCGCTTCTTCGGCGCGCGGCCGTCGCGCGCCACGCTCAGGCCCTCGAGGTCGTCGGCGGCGCGCGGGTCCGGCTCGTCGTCGTCCTCCAGCGGCCGGTTGACCTCCAGATACTCGGCCCAGCTGAAAATGCTCTCGGCCCGGAACACCATCAGCATGCCGTTCTTGTTGTCGGGCATCGCCACCCGCTGCGCCCGCCGCCGGGTGCGGTCGGTATCCTGCGACGGTACCACCCCGCCCTCGGCGGCTTCGGGTTCCGGCGTGGTGCTGCGCGGCGCGGGACCGGCCGCGACCGGCGGGTCGGGGTGCAGCCACAGGGCCACCGGATACGGCGGGTGGCGCGCCGGCGGCGGCGATACGAGCGCCTGGGCCGGCTCCAGCAACGCCGCGCGAATCGCCCGTTCCCACGCCGCCTCGTCCGGCGGCAGGCGGTCCGGGTCGGGCCGGCCGGCCAGGCAGGCGGCGACCAGCGTCTGGTAGCGCGACCGCAAGCCGGGCAGACCGGCCAGCACCGCCGCCGCGGCCAGCCGGTTGCGGTCGAGCCAGTCGCCACCGGCCGGCGCGCCGCCCCGCGCCGCCAGCGCGGTCAGCCAGATGTAGAGCTCACGGTTGAGTGCGGCTTCGGGCAGCGCGTCCAGCTGCGGCGGCAGATAGAGCGCGTCGTCGTCGGCCCAGGCGTGGCACACCTGCCCGCCGATGCCGGCGACCTTCTCCAGCCAGCGCCGCCGCGCGCCATGGGCGGTCTTGTCGGCCGCCTTGACCTGTGCCGCCCCCGCCCCGCCAAAGGCGCGGTACAGCGGCGCCAGCAGCGCGCCGACCTCGTCCAGCCCGACCCGGGCTTCCGGGTGGCCGCGATAGGCCGTCCGGCGGACCCAGCGGTCCCATATTCCGCCAACCCACTCTTCCATTTCTTCAATCCTTTCCCGCCGGCGTCTGGTGCAGGCGGATGACTTTGGCCGTACGGGCGTTGAACGCTGCCTCGCTCTCGGCTTCGGTCCGGGTCCACGCCAGCAGCGGCGGCCGGCCCTCTCCGGCCTGCGAAGTTTCGCAGGCGCTGTTGCAGCGGCCGCACTGCACGCAGGCAAACATCAGCCGCTTGACGTTGCGCGGGGTCAGCAGCATCGGACAGGCGTGGTCGCAGGCATTGCCGCAATCGGCACAACCGGATGCGCGCGGACGGTCATAGCCCACCACCAGCGCCCTGCGGTTGGCCATCCACGCCAGGCTCTGGAACAGGCCGGCGGCGCAGGCATAGCGGCAGAACAGGTGACGGGCGAACAAGAACTCGAGGGTGAACAGTGCGGTCCCGACCGCCATGAACACGGTCTGATTGCGGGTGGACGTCCCGGCCAGCAGCCGGCCCCACACCTCGGCGGGCGGCAGCAGATAACTCAGCAGCGTGATCGCCCAGACGAAACCCAGCAGGAGGGTCAGAGGTAGCAGAAGCAGCCACCAGCGGGCACGGGGCTCGACCGTGCCGCCGCCGTGCCAGAACGACGGCAGCCGCTTGCGCTGCAACACGCTCCAGCGGCCGGCGGCGCGGCGGCTCAGGCCATTGAGCAGCTCCAC
>JASLDQ010000095.1 GCA_030151505.1 Chromobacteriaceae bacterium | reverse complement strand
TCGACCGGTTGGTGCAGGTCGACCAGCGCCCGATCGGTCGCACACCTCGCTCTAACCTCGCCACCTATACGGGCCTCTTCGATGCGGTGCGAAAGCTGTTCGCTTCGACAGCTGCGGCGCGCTCGCGCCGCTACGACGCGGGGCGCTTCTCGTTCAATGTGGCCAAAGGGCGCTGCGCGACCTGCGAGGGAGAGGGGTTTGTCAGCGTGGAAATGCTGTTCATGCCCAGCGTGTATGCACCGTGCCCTGCCTGCCATGGCACACGATACAACGAGGCCACTCTCAAGGTGCAATGGCAGGGCCTGAACATCGCCGAGGTCCTCGCCCTCTCGGTCGATGAGGCCACCGAACGCTTTGCGGGTGAACCGGCGATCCATCGGCCCCTGGCGCTGCTGCAGGCGATCGGGCTGGGGTATCTGCGCCTCGGCCAACCGGCCACAGAGCTGTCTGGCGGGGAGGCCCAGCGCATCAAGCTAGCGACGGAACTGCAGCGCACCCCGCGAGGGCACACCCTCTACGTGCTGGATGAGCCGACCAACGGCCTGCACGCCGAAGATGTCGACAAGCTGCTGATACAGCTCAACGGACTGGTCGACGCTGGCAATACAGTCCTGGTGGTCGAGCACGACCTGCGGGTCATCGCCCAGAGCGATTGGATCATCGACATGGGCCCTGGGGCAGGTGATGCGGGCGGGCGCATCGTCGCGACAGGCTCACCCCAGCAACTCGCTTCGGAACGGGCGAGCGTGACCGGTCGATACCTGCGACGGCTGCTGGGCGCGTGAGCGAACACAGGCGCAACAGCAGGTCTTAGCACTCGCAGCCTTCTCCCATCTGATAACGATCATGCTGTCATTGCTGCAATGGCCTGCCTTCGCCGCTTCCCTGCTGGCGGCCTGGCTCGTCGCCTCCAGTTCCGCGAAACGGCGCAATTGGGGGTTCTGGGTTTTCTTGGCCAGCAACGTCTTGTGGATTGCTTGGGGCTGGCAAGCGCAGGCCTGGGCGCTGATCGCCCTACAGGTCGTCTTGGCCTTGATGAACATCCGCGGCCTTCGCAAGACAGACCGACGATGAGCCCCATCTTTTCAGCCGAATCATCTAGTCACTAGGTGTGATCCTTCTCTGGGATTCGCCGAGGGCGCAGCGAGGGTCAGCACCGATAGTTGATAGGTTTGCGGCCTTGACTCGGACACTCCCCTCTAGGGGCGGCACACCTCGCGAAATGAAATGAGGAGCAACTTGGCACCAGTGGCCTTCGGACCTCGTCCCCTGAGAGGGTTTCAGTGGAGCGGCGGCCGGGATTCGCCATCAAAGCGTTGACCAACGCGGCGACTCCGTTGAATGGCGTGGACACTTTGCGCCGCCTGACCGGTCTCCGCTGGATCGCCGGCTGGCACTTTCCGCTCAGGGCAAGAAGAGCCACCCGGATGGCTCAAGGCCGGACGCCCGAGCCTCTTGCCGGTAGGCAGAAAGCGGCCGAAGAGGACGGCAGGTGGGAGCCGCTTCGTGCCAACTTGCTGCGCGTCTCTTGATCCGTCACTGTATCGGGCGTCGCGGACGCCGCGGCCAGCTACTAGAGAGGCAGACCAGCCGGTACAACAGCAAAGGTGTTCCCGATCTAATCAGCGGAGACCCTTGGAGAGGTTCGCAGCCGGAGCAAGCGCGCGGTCCTCGCTAGGACTGGTTGGGCACGGAGCGGTCGTACCCTCTAGGTCGCCATTCGCCTCAGTCCCTCGGCTGTGCGCTGGCTCGCCGCATGCAAGTGCGCCGGGAGCGGAGAAAAAGTGCAATCGGAGGTCTTGAAACGCCGTCACACCGACTCTACATCCGCTCCGAAGGGCCGGGACAGCCCGGCGCTTCTTCTTTATTCACGGAGGTTTCGCCATGTACCGATCTTTATTTCCGCGCGACATGTTCGCCGAGATGGATCGCCTGCACCGCGAAATGCAGCAGGCCTTCGATCTGTCTCCCACCATCCGGGGCTTTGGCCGAACAGGCTTTCCGGCACTCAATGTCGGAAGCACGGCCAGCACCATCGAGATCTACGCCTTCGCCCCCGGCGTAGATCCCTCGAGCCTGGAGATTCATCTCGAGCGCGGGGTGCTCACCATCTCGGGGGAACGCAAGGGCAGCCTGCCCGATGAGAATGCCGACGGCAAGACGGCCGTGCACATCAACGAGCGTTTCGAGGGGTCGTTTCGCCGGGTCATTTCCTTGCCTGAGGACGCTGACGGCGACGCCGTGCAGGCCAAGTCCCGAGACGGAATTGTCCAGATCACTGTGCAGCGCAAGGCCACGGCGCAGCCGCGTCGCATTGCCATTCAGTGAGAGAGGAGTCCAGCCATGAACCCCGAAAACCTGAGCACCGTTCGCGAGCCCGCACGAGGGCCCGGGAAGGATGGACAGCGCTACGATCAAGCGGCGCTTACCCCGCCCGTCGATGTGACCGAAGATGCGGCAGGCATCACGCTGTGCGCCGACCTGCCTGGCGTTACCCGCGACTCCTTGCAGATGCAGGTAGAGGCGGACACCCTGACGATCGATGCGGAGGTCGGCTTGACGCTGCCCGAAGGCCTGCAGTCCACTCACACCGAAGTGGGCGTGGGGCGCTTCCATCGCTCCTTCACCCTCAGCAAGGAACTGGACGCGGACAACATCACGGCAGAACTGTCCAACGGCGTGCTGACCTTGCGAATTCCGAAGGCGCAGCACGCGCGGCCTCGCCGAATATCCATCGATGTGAGTGGTTAGCCCTGTCCGGGGGCCAGGCCCGGGCGGAGGAAGTCCGCCGCGCAGGCCTGAGCTCCCGGCACAGCTAGTCCCGGGCCGAGCTGCTATTGGAGTCAACTCGGAGCCCTTTTTCATCCAGGACTCTTTCGTGGCGCGCGCGTGCTCTGGCGCGCGCGCCGGAGGGTTGAAAAATGAACTTGGACAAAGCCAGTGCGGGCATCAGCGGCGCCCCGTTGGCGCCGCCGGAGTGGTCCATGACGATGCAGAAAGAGGGGATCCAATTCACTGCGGACATCAAGCGAGCGGGAGTGCTGATGTGTCGCTTTTCCGTGGCCTGGCCTGACGGCGACGAAGCGGCAGCCTGGCATGCGCTGGCCGACAAGGCGCGCTACTGGATAGACGATTTTTTGAATAGGCCCCCCGCCACCATAACGGCGGATGGAGGAGAGTGAGTCGGCCACTGACA
>JASLDQ010000118.1 GCA_030151505.1 Chromobacteriaceae bacterium | reverse complement strand
AGGACATCATTCTCGATCATGGTCGGCATCCGCGAAATTTTCGTGCGATCGAGCAACCGACGCATTTCGCAAACGGCTACAACCCGTTATGCGGCGACCGGGTGACGGTCTATTTGACGCTCGATGGCGACCGCATCGCCGAAGGCCGAGCAGCTGACCTCGGTGGCCCCTTCCATCAGGCGGGCGAAGTCGTAGGTGACCTGCTTGTCGGAAATGGCCTTTTCCATCGAGCTGATGATCAGATCGGCCGCTTCGGTCCAGCCAAGGTGGCGCAGCATCATTTCGGCCGACAGGATCAGCGAGCCGGGGTTGACCTTGTCCTGGCCGGCGTACTTCGGCGCGGTGCCGTGAGTGGCTTCGAACAGCGCGACGGTGTCGGACAGGTTGGCGCCCGGGGCGATGCCGATGCCGCCGACCTGCGCCGCCAGCGCATCGGAAATGTAGTCGCCGTTCAGGTTGCAGCAGGCGATCACGTCGTACTCGGCCGGACGCAGCAGGATCTGTTGCAGGAAGGCATCCGCGATCGAATCCTTGACCACGATGTCGCGGCCGGTTTTCGGATTCTTGAACGAGCACCACGGACCGCCATCGATCGGCTGGGCTCCGAATTCTTTCTTGGCCAGCTCGTAGCTCCAGTCACGGAAGCCACCTTCGGTGAACTTCATGATGTTGCCCTTGTGCACGATCGTCACCGACTTGCGGTCGTTGTCGATGGCATACTGGATGGCCTGGCGCACCAGACGTTCGGTTCCCTGGCGGGAAACCGGCTTGATGCCGATACCCGAGGTTTCCGGGAAGCGGATCTTTGTGACCCCCATCTCTTCCTGCAGGAACTTGATGACCTTCCTGGCACTTTCCGATTCCGCCTGCCATTCGATGCCGGCGTAGATGTCTTCCGTGTTCTCGCGGAAGATCACCATGTCGGTCAGGTCCGGGCGCTTAAGCGGCGACGGCACACCGGTGAAGTAACGCACCGGGCGCAGGCAGACGTACAGGTCGAGCTCCTGGCGCAGCGCCACGTTGAGCGAGCGAATGCCGCCGCCGACCGGCGTGGTCATCGGCCCCTTGATCGCGACCGCGAAATCCCTTAGCGCGTCCAGGGTTTCCTGGGGCAGCCACACGTCGCCGCCGTACAGCCGGGTCGATTTCTCGCCGGCGTAGATCTCCATCCAGTGAATCTGCTTGGCGCCGCCGTAAGCCTTGGCGACGGCGGCATCGATCACCTTGATCATCACCGGGGTGATGTCGACCCCGATGCCATCGCCTTCGATGAACGGGATGATCGGATTGTTCGGAATCGGCTGGCCCGGAATAATTTTCTGTCCGGCAGATGGCACCTTGATCTTGGATTCGCTCATTCCTGCTGTCTCCTTGTGGATTTGTCTTCGGCAAACAGTTCTTCTTGCGCGGTCGCCCGTCTGCATCGCGCGATGTCCCGTACAGGCATGTCTTGCGCCAAAGTCAACGCCGGCCGCGCCGGGGCTGCCATTTGATTATCCACGAAAATCAGGCCGTCGTATCCACGACTCCATGCGGACGGCGTAAGCGAGCATCCATTCACCATGCGCAAAAAGAAACGCCATGGCAAGCCATGGCGTTTCTGGACGGGAGGAGCGCCGGCATACTGCCGGCGCTCTCCGCTGGAGCCTGTGTCGGATCAGGCGCGGGCTGCGGCGAGCGCGGCGTTCAAGGTCGCGCTCGGGCACATCACCGCCTTGCACTTCTCGACGTCGGCCAGGTAGTAGCCGCCGATGTCGGCCGGCTTGCCCTGCACGGCCTTCATCTCGTCGATGATCTTCTGCTCGTTGTCGGCCAGTGCCTTGGCGAGCGGGGCGAAGTGGGCCTGCAGTTCCTTGTCGTCGTTCTGCGCGGCCAGTGCTTGCGCCCAGTACATCGCGAGGTAGAACTGGCTGCCGCGATTGTCGAGCTCGCCGGTGCGGCGCGAAGGCGACTTGTTGTTGTCCAGCAGCTTGCCGGTGGCCTCGTCCAGGGTCTTGGCGAGGATCTTGGCCTTCTCGTTGCCGGTCTTGATGCCCAGGTCTTCCAGCGAGACGGCGAGGGCGAGGAACTCGCCGAGCGAATCCCAGCGCAGGTGGTTTTCCTCGATCAGCTGCTGCACGTGCTTCGGCGCCGAACCGCCCGCACCGGTTTCATACATGCCGCCACCGGCCATCAGCGGCACGATGGAGAGCATCTTGGCGCTGGTGCCCAGTTCCATGATCGGGAACAGGTCGGTCAGGTAGTCGCGCAGGATGTTGCCGGTCACCGAGATGGTGTCCAGCCCGCGAATCACGCGCTCGAGGGTGTAACGCATCGCGCGCACTTGCGACATGATGTGGATGTCCAGCCCGGTGGTGTCGTGATCCTTCAGGTAGGTTTCGACCTTCTTGATCAGCTCGGCCTCGTGCGGGCGGTAGGGGTCCAGCCAGAACACGGCCGGCATGCCGGAATTGCGCGCGCGGGTGACGGCCAGCTTGACCCAGTCGCGGATCGGCGCGTCCTTGACCTGGCACATGCGCCAGATGTCGCCTTCCTCCACGTTCTGCGACAGGAGCACTTCGCCGGTGGCGAGGTCGACGATGTTGGCGACGCCGTCTTCGGCAATCTCGAAGGTCTTGTCGTGCGAACCGTATTCCTCGGCCTTCTGCGCCATCAGGCCGACGTTCGGCACGGTGCCCATGGTGGTCGGATCGAAGTTGCCGTTGGTCTTGCAGAAGTTGATCATCTCCTGATAGATCCGGGCGAAGGTGCTTTCCGGCATCACCGCCTTGGTGTCCTTCGGCTTGCCGTCGGCACCCCACATCTTGCCGCCGATGCGGATCATGGCCGGCATCGAGGCGTCCACGATCACGTCGTTGGGCGCGTGCAGGTTGGTGATGCCCTTGGCCGAATCCACCATCGCCAGTTCCGGGCGGTGCTCGTGGCAGGCGTGCAGGTCGCGGACGATTTCTTCGCGCTTGGATTCAGGCAGGGTGGCGATCTTGTCGTAGAGATTGGACATGCCGTTGTTGACGTTCACGCCCAGCTCTTCGAACAGCTTGCCGTGCTTGGCGAAGGCGTCCTTGTAGAAAATCTTCACGGCGTGGCCGAAGACGATGGGGTGGGACACCTTCATCATCGTCGCCTTGACGTGCAGCGAGAACATCACGCCGGTCTTGCGCGCGTCTTCCATCTGCTCTTCGTAGAAGTCGCACAGCGCCTTCTTGCTCATGAACATGCTGTCGATGATCTCGCCTTCCAGCAGCGACACCTTCGGCTTGAGCACAATGGTCTTGCCGCTCTTGGTCACGAGCTCCATCTTCACGTCACGGGCACGGTCGAGAGTCATGCTCTTTTCGCCGTGGTAGAAGTCGCCGTGCTTCATGTGGGCGACGTGGGTGCGGGAAGCCATGCTCCACTCGCCCATCGAGTGCGGGTGCTTGCGGGCGTAGCGCTTGACCGCGGCAGGGGCGCGGCGGTCGGAGTTGCCTTCGCGCAGCACCGGATTCACGGCCGAGCCCAGACACTTCGAGTAGCGGGCGCGGATGGCCTTTTCCTCTTCGGTCTTCGGGTCTTCCGGGAAGTTCGGGATCTTGAAGCCGCGCCACTGCAGCTCTTTGATCGCGGCGATCAGTTGCGGCACCGAGGCGCTGATATTGGGCAGCTTGACGATGTTGGTGTCGGGCAGCTGGGTGAGGCGGCCGAGTTCGGCCAGGGTATCAGGCACCTTCTGCTCGTCGCTCAGATAGTCGGGAAATTCGGCCAGGATGCGCGCGGCCACCGAAATGTCGGCGGTGTCGATCTTGATGCCGGCAGCGCCGGTAAAGGTCCGGATGATCGGGAGGAAGGCGCAGGTCGCCAGCGCGGGCGCTTCGTCGGTAAGGGTGTAGATGATGGTCGGCTGCTGCGAAGGCATTACTTTATCTCCCTGAATTATCTTGTGGTACGGTCGAACAACTGCGCGAAAAGCCACGGCGCGACATGCTGCGCCGTGGCTTGAAACAGGCACGGAAATGCAGGGCCGCGATCCGCGGTGGAGGGCCCTGCACTCCGGATGCCGCCCGGGCCGGCAGGCTCGCGTCTCGCCGCGAGTCCCCGGTGGCTGGCCGAATTCAAAAAACGAATTATACCCCCTCGCTTCCCCCCTCGCGACGCCGGCAACAAAGCTGCCACCGCCCGCCACACCGTGAGGTCGTTGGCAACAGGAAGCAGGCATGGCCCCATCGCGTCCGGGCCGGGAGGCGCTCAACCCGAAGCGATGCCTTGCTGGGAGAAAAATGAGATGCACGGGCGACGGCCCGGGCACCGCTCGACGGTTGCCGCAAGCGCCGGGGCGTTGGTCGCAAACTCCCTTGGGTCGCGAAACGGTTTCGGCGGCGGTGAGGGTGGCGGTGCCGGTTCATTGCATCCGAATTGCATGAAAATACGGTAGCTGTTTCGAGGGAAAAGCCTTGCCTGTTGCCGGTTTGCGCGCCGCAATAAATACGCGCATCATCATTCGTCCAAGACGAGACTGGCCGGGGTGGACACCCGCTCCAAACCAGACCCATTGTCACCGCGACCACATTGTACGGCCCGCCTGATGGACGGCGTGAAGAACCGGTGGCTGTGACTTGATCAGGCGGGCACGCTGCCGGATTGCTCGCGGCCGTCCGCAGAGGAAATGCCCATGCTCATCCCGCAGGAAAACAATCCGGTCGCGCGCGACATCGCCCACGCCTTGCTCGATGGCTTCGACAAGCACTATCGCCTGTTTCGCGAATGCACCGTGCGCGCCAAGGGCTATTTCGAAGAGGCCAACTGGGCCGGCATGCAGCAGGCCATCCGCGACCGCATCCAGTTCTACGACGACCGCGTGCAGGAAACCATCGAGCGCCTGCGAGTCGAGTTTCATGCCGAACTGCTCGACGACGACATCTGGCAGCAGGCCAAGTTCAACTA
Source organism: Chromobacteriaceae bacterium (assembly GCA_030151505.1). Taxonomy (GTDB): domain Bacteria; phylum Pseudomonadota; class Gammaproteobacteria; order Burkholderiales; family Aquaspirillaceae; genus JASLDQ01. The sequence goes on along the minus strand of JASLDQ010000118.1, from coordinate 546 downwards.
CATCGGCCTGTTGACCAACCACCGGCAGCCCGAGCTGGCCGAGACCTTCTTCAACTCGGTGTTCTGCCGGGTCTTGCACCGCGACTACTTCAACAACGATTTCATCTTCGTGCGGCCGGCCATCAGCACCGAATACATCGAGTCCGATCCGCCGACCTACCGCAGCTACTATCCCGTCCACGACGGCCTGCGCGCGACACTCACCCGTATGGTGACCGACTTCGGCTGGGAACGTCCCTGTGCCGACCTCGGGCGCGACATCGGCTACGTGATGACGGCCATCCGGCGGCATTTCGGCGGGCAATGGCCGATGGTGGAGGCCAACTACCAGATTCAGGTGCTCAACTCGGCGTTCTACCGCAACAAGACCGCCTACATCATCGGCAAGGTCATCAACGGCGGCCAGGTTTCGCCTTTTGCCATCCCGGTGCTGCACGATGCTTCCGCCAGGCTCCGTCTGGATGCCATCCTGCTCGAGCCCTGGCGCATCGGGGTGCTGTTCAGCTTCAGCCGCGCCTATTTCCTCGTCGACATGCAGGTGCCGTC
>JASLDQ010000077.1 GCA_030151505.1 Chromobacteriaceae bacterium | reverse complement strand
TGGCTCAAGCTTGACCCGCAGGCCGAATGGCCGGCCAAGCTGGCGGTCAAGGTTCCGCAATGAACGATGCTGCCCCGCCCGTCGCCCGCCTGAACCGGGTCAGCCTGCGCTACAGCAAGACGCTGGCGCTCGACGGCATCGAGCTGGACATTCCCGCCGGCCGCATGGTCGGGCTGATCGGGCCGGACGGCGTCGGCAAATCCAGCCTGCTGTCGCTGCTGGCCGGCGCGCGCGCGGTACAGGACGGCCGGGTGGAGGCGTTGGACGGTGACATGGCCGACCCCGCCCACCGCGACCAAGTCTGCCCGCACATCGCCTACATGCCGCAGGGGCTGGGCAAGAACCTCTACCCCACCCTGTCGGTGGAGGAAAACCTGCAATTCTTCGGCCGCCTGTTCGGCCACGACGCGGCCGAACGCCGCCGCCGCATCGACGAACTGACCGCCAGCACCGGCCTGAAGCCCTTCCTCGACCGACCGGCCGGCAAGCTGTCCGGCGGGATGAAGCAGAAGCTTGGCCTGTGCTGCGCACTGATCCACGACCCGGACCTGCTGATCCTCGACGAGCCGACCACCGGCGTCGACCCGCTGGCCCGCGCCCAGTTCTGGGAGCTGATCGGCCGCATCCGCTGCGGCCGCCCCGGCATGAGCGTGATCGTCGCCACCGCCTATATGGACGAAGCCGAGCGCTTCGACTGGCTGGTGGCGATGGACGCCGGGCGCATCCTCGCCACCGGCACCCCGCAGGAGCTGCACCGGCGCACCGGCACCGCCACGCTGGAAGCGGCCTTCATCGCCCTGCTGCCGGAAGAGAAAAAACGCGGCCACCACGCCGTGGTGGTGCCGCCGCTGCAGGAGGGCGGGAACGAAGCCGTCGCCATCGAGGCGGACGGGCTGACCATGCGCTTCGGCGATTTCACCGCGGTCGACCACGTCAGCTTCCGCATCCGCCGTGGCGAGATTTTCGGCTTTCTCGGCTCCAACGGCTGCGGCAAGTCCACCACGATGAAGATGCTGACCGGCCTCTTGCCGGCCAGCGAGGGCCAGGCCTGGCTGTTCGGCCGCGAGGTGGACCCGCGCGACATCGACACCCGCCGCCGCGTCGGCTACATGTCGCAGGCCTTCTCGCTGTATTCGGAACTGACCGTGCGCCAGAACCTGGTGCTGCACGCCCGCCTGTTCAAGGTGGCCGAGGCCGACATTCCGGCGCGGATGGACGAAATGGTGCAGCGCTTCGGACTGGAGGCGGCGCTGGATACCCTGCCGGACAACCTGCCGCTGGGCGTGCGCCAGCGCCTGTCGCTGGCGGTGGCGATGGTGCACAAACCGGAGTTGCTGATCCTCGACGAACCGACCTCGGGGGTGGACCCGGTCGCGCGCGACAACTTCTGGCAGTTGATGATCGACCTCGCCCGCCGCGACAAGGTCACCATCTTTATCTCCACCCACTTCATGAACGAGGCCGAGCGCTGCGACCGCATCTCGCTGATGCACGCCGGCCGCGTGCTGGTCAGCGACACTCCGGCCGAACTGGTGCGCCAGCGCGGCGCGGCCACGCTGGAAGAAGCCTTCATCGGCCATCTGGAAGACGCGGGTGCCGGCACCGCGCCCGCCGCCGAACCGACCCCCGCGCCGATGGCCGCCGCAAGCGTCGCCCAGCGCCTCCCGGCCGCCCCGCCCAAACCGCCCCGCCGGCAGCATTTCAGCCTGCAGCGCGCGCTGAGCTATACCTCGCGCGAGGCGCTGGAACTGCGGCGCGATCCGGTGCGGGCCACGCTGGCGCTGCTGGGCAGCCTGATCCTGATGTTCATCATCGGCTACGGCATCAGCATGGACGTGGAAAACCTCAACTACGCCGTGCTGGACCGCGACCAGACCACCACCAGCCAGAACTACGCGCTCAACCTGGCCGGCTCGCACTATTTCATCGAGCGTCCGCCGATCGCCGACTACGCCGATCTGGACCGGCGCATGCGCAACGGCGAGCTGGCGCTGGCCATCGAGATTCCGCCCGGCTTCGCCCGCGACCTGCAGCGCGGCCGGCAGGTGCAGATCGGCGCGTGGATCGACGGCGCGATGCCGCAGCGGGCCGAGACGGTGCGCGGCTACGTGCAGGGCATGCACCAGGGCTGGCTGGCCGACATGGCGCGACAGCTCGGGCAGGCGATTCCCGCCGGCGCGTCGGTCGAAACGCGCTTTCGCTACAACCCGGACGTGAAGAGCCTGCCGGCGATGGTGCCGGCGGTGATCCCGCTGCTGCTGCTGATGATCCCGGCCATGCTGACCGCGCTGTCGGTGGTGCGGGAGAAGGAGCTCGGTTCGATCATCAACCTCTATGTCACGCCGGTCACCCGCACCGAATTCCTCATCGGCAAGCAGTTGCCCTATATCGCGCTGGGGATGCTGAATTTCCTGCTGATGACGCTGCTGGCGGTCACCGTGTTCGGCGTGCCGGTGAAGGGGAGCTTCTTCACGCTGGCGCTGGCGGCGCTGATCTTCATCGTGTTCTCGACCGGTTTCGGCCTGTTCGCCTCCACCTTCACCCGCAGCCAGATCGCCGCGCTGATGGCGACGCTGATCGGCACGATGATCCCGGCCATCCAGTACGCCGGGATGATCCACCCGGTCTCCTCGCTGGAAGGCATCGGCGCGCTGATCGGCCGCGTCTACCCGGCCACCCACTTCCTCATCATCAGCCGCGGCGTGTTCGGCAAGGCGCTGGACGTGACCGGCC
>JASLDQ010000331.1 GCA_030151505.1 Chromobacteriaceae bacterium | reverse complement strand
CAGCGACGCACCAAGCGGTGCGCCGCTGTGGTTTTGGGCGGAGAGCACGGGCAGGCGGGTACCACTGATGATGTGGCGAAACCGTGGGCCGAAGTACCGGTGCCTCTTGGTCCGGCCTCGGCACTTCGGCTCGCCCTGGTGTCTGCGCGCATCCTGCCCCGCACCGGGAATGGCGCCCACGTTCCGCTTGCCTGTTCGCCATCATGCGCCCGCGCCGCGCTCGCTTGGCCGGCCGGGGGGCCTTCTCGAATCGCCGGCCCTGGTTCTCCGATCTGGATTCAGCCGCTGATGCTGACCCGGCTGGCGCCGCCGCCGTGCGGCACCACCTTCACCTGTACCGCGATCCGCTCGGTCAGCGCGCCGACGTGCGAGATCACCCCAACCTGCCGGCCCGAGGCCTGCAGGTTGTCCAGCGCATCCATCGCCACCATCAGCGTGTCCGGGTCGAGCGAGCCAAAGCCTTCGTCGATGAACAGCGAGTCCACCTGCGTGCGGCGCGAGCTGAGCGAGGCCAGCCCGAGCGCCAGTGCCAGCGACACCAGAAAACTCTCGCCCCCCGACAGGCTGTGCACGCTGCGCACCTCGTCGGCCATGTCGCGGTCGACTACCTGCAGGTCGAGATCGGCGTCGGGTGTGCGGCGCAGGCGGTAACGCCGGCTCAGTTCGCCCAGATGCAGGTTGGCGTGGGCCAGCAGCGCGTCCAGCGTCAGGCTCTGGGCGTACTGGCGGAATTTCCGGCCGTCGGCCGAGCCGATCAGGTCGGACAGCTGGGCCCACAACGCGTGGGCTGCCTGCTGCGCGTCGCGCTGCGCCTGCAGGCGCGCGGCCTCGCGCCGTTTCTGCTCGTCGATGCGTTGCTGTTCTTCCAGCGCGCCCAGCTCGCGGGTCAGCTGTTCCAGTCGCCGCTCGGATTCGTCCAGCTGGCGCGCCGCCTCGTCGGCGTCGCCGCCGGGCCCGCCGTCTGCCCGGTGCTCGGCCACTTGCTGCCGGCACACGCTCAGGTGCTGGCGCGCCAGCTGGAAAGTGTCGGCCAGCGCGGCCAGCGCGGCGCGTTCCTGATCGATCCAGCCGGGATGCGCGGCCCAGTGGCGCGGCAGCGCGTCCCTGTCGAAGCCGGATGCCGCTTGCTGCTGGACAAATTGCGCGTAGAGCGGCGCGCGTTCTTCCGCGAGTTCGGCCTGCTGCCGCCGGTTGGCACCGGCCTCGACCTCGATGGCGTCGAGCGCGCGGGTGGCATCGGCGTGGCTGGCGCGGGCCGCTTCCAGCTGCTTCTGGGCCGTGTCGTGCGCGACCTGCTGGCGGGCCAGCACGCGCTCGACCGGCTCGCCGTTCAAGCAGGCTTGGCGTTGCGCCGCGATGGCGGCAAGCGCCGCGTCGGCCTGCGCGGCGTCGGCCGTGGCGGCGGCGAACGACTGTCGCTCGAGTTCCAGACGGGGCTGCAAGTCGGCCAGCTGGCCGGCGAGCTCGCTGAGTTCCGTGCCGATGCCGGCCAGCTCGTCGCGCTGGCCGAGCCACTGCGCCGCCATGTCCTCGCAATGCCGCAGCAGAAGGGCCGGCTGCGCGTCCAGGCGGGCTTGCCAGTCCGGCAGCACCGCCAGTGCCGTGGCCAGTTCGTCGCCCGCGCCGTCGATATTGGCCGCCAGCGCCTTCAGCTGTTCTTCTTGCCGGGCCAGTTCGAGGTCGAGCCGCGCCTGTTCGTCGCGGCTGGCGGCCTGCTGCCGTTCCAGCTGATCTTTTTCCTGCCGCAGCCGCTCCAGCTCCTGGCGCCGCGCTTCAACCTGCACGGCGAGCTCGTCGGCCTGCTTCAGCTGCGCGCCCAGCGCCAGCCCGCGTTGTTCGACGGCCTTGAGCCGGGCTTGTACCGTGACGAGATCGTCGGCCAGATCCAGCGCCTTCGCCGTATCACGGCAGGTGGCATCGAGCAGCTGCCATGCCGGGAGCTGAGCGTGCAATTCCTGTTCGAGCAGGCGGGCGTGCTGGCGGGACTGGTCGAGCCGCAAGGCGGTCTGGCGGTATTGCTGCGCGGCAGCGTCGTGCTCCTGCCGAAGCTGCGTCAGCCGCCGGGCCTGCTCGTGCAGGGCGGTATGCATGGCCTGTCCCGCCCACGGGTGGTCGGGACTGCCGCACAAGAGGCAGGGCTGGCCGGGCTGGAGGGTGGCGCGTAGCTCGTCCAGTCCGGCGGCCGCGCGCATGCCGTCCAGCGCGAGTTGCGCTTCGGCAAGGCGGGCGGCCAGTTGCGTCGTCGCCTGCTGCAGCGCGCCGGCTTCTTCTTCCGCCCGCGCGGCGGCCTGTCGCAGGCCCGCCAGCTCGTCCTGCCGGACGGCGATCTGGCGAGCCTGGTCGTCACGCCGCACAAGCTCGCGGCCCAATTCCTGCGCCTGGCCGTACAGGTCGCGCAGGGTCTGGCGTTCCGCGTCCCATTCCGCCACCGGCCGGGCGGCAAGCTCGCTCGCGGCACGGGCGTGGGCAGCCTGGCATTCGGCTACGTTGCCGGTCAGCGCCTGCAGCCGGGTGGCCCGCTCATCATGTTGACCGGCATGGGTCTGGCGCGTCCGGGCCCGTTCCTGCCGCAGCAAGGACAGTGTCTGGTACTGCTGCCGAGCGTCGGCGAGCGCATGCAGTTGGCGCTGCCAGCGCGGCCAGTCTTCGGCCAGCGTTTGCCAGCCGGCCCGCTCTTGCCGCTGCAATTGCAGCGCCGTCTGCCGTTCCGCCAGCAATTGCCGGTCGCGCGTCAGCGCGCCGATGGCTTGCTCGCGCCGGGCGACGGCAGTCAAGGCCGTGTCGCGGGCGGCATGGTGGCGGGTCTGCTGGCGGCGGGCCTCGTCGAGCTGGTGATCCAGCCGGCGGGCGGCATCCAGCTCCGGCGCAAGCCGGGCGGCGTCTTCCTGCCCCTGCCGGACAATGGCGGCGGCGGTGTCGAGCCGGGAGCCGGCGCCGGCCAGCGCGGCAATGGCCGACTCGCGCTGGGCGGCCAGTTCTGTGGCGCGACTGACCAGTTTGTCCTGCCGGCGCTCAAGTTCGGTCAGTTGTTCGTTCAGGCGGCGCAAGGGCTCCAGCCGGAGGGCGGTGTCGAGCGCCGCATGGCGGGCGGCGTATTCGCGTTCCGGCTCCTCCAGCGCCGCCACTTCCTGCTCCGCGGCGGTCAGCCGGGTTTGCAGCTGCTGGTCGAGGTCGTGCCACTGTCTGGCCCGGGCGGCGGACTCGCGCTGCAGCAAGGCGGCGCCACGCTCCCGGCTGCGGTCGAGCAGGCCGGCGTCGAGGGTCGCGCGCGATTCGGCATCCAGCACGCCGAGCGTGGCCAGATCGCGTTCCAGACTGGCGAGCCGTTCGCGTTCGCTGCGTTCGCGCTGGTGGGCCGCCTTGGACAGTTCGCCGTAAATCTCGGTGCCGGTGATGCGTTCGAGCAGGTCGGCCCGGTCGGCCTGGCGCGCCTTGAGGAAGGCGGCGAAATCGCCCTGCGCCAGCAGGACCGCGCGGCGGAACTGCTCGAAGCTCAGCCCGAGCTTGTCCGGCATCAGCCGGTCCATTTCGCTGGTGCGGCAGCTGAGCTGGCGCTCGTCGTCGTCCAGATCGATCAGTTGCCATTCGGCCGCCTGCAGCTTGCCGTCCGGCTTGTTGCGGGCGCGCCGCACGCTCCAGCGGGAGCGGTAGCGACGGCGGTCGCAGCCGCGAAAATCGACTTCCGCGTAGCCCTCGGCCGCGCCGCGCCGCAGGATGGTGCGCGGGTCATGCGGGCGCTCGTCGGTCTGCACGCCCCGAACTTCGGCGTGTTCCAGCCGTGGAATTTTCTGGTACAGCGCGAGACAGAGCGCGTCGAGCAGGGTGGATTTGCCCGCGCCGGTGCGGCCGGTAATGGCGAAGAGGCCGCAGCCGGCCAGCGGTGGCGCGTCGAAGTCGACGGCGAAATCACCGGCCAGGCTGGCGAGGTTGCGGCCGCGGATGGCGAGGATCTTCATGCGGCTTCTCCGTCCTGCACCGTGGTCAGCAACTGGCCGAAAGCCTGCAGCAGTGCGGCGTCCGGCGGCGCGTCGTAGCGGCTGGCGTAGAGCTGGCCGAACACGTCCTGCGGGGCCAGTTGATCGAGGCCTGCCGCCATCGCCACGCTGTCGGCCAGCGCGATGCCGCTGCCGGCGTGGACGGTGTCGATGCGGGCGAGGCGGAAGGGCCGGCCGGCCAGCGCGTCCTCGATGCGCTTGCGCAGCTGCGGTTCGGGGCGATCCAGCGCGACCCGCACGCTGAGATAGGGCCAGCGTTCGGCGGGCAGGGCGGCGTCGCCGGCCAGCGCGGTCAGCGCGGCATCGAGCTGGTCGAGCGCCAGCGCCTGCGGGTGGCCGAGCCGGACGATGGCGGCGTGGCGCGGCACGCGCAGCGGGGTGAGGCGCGGGGCGTCCTGTTCCAGCTCGACCAGCATGACCTGGTGCGGGTAGTCGGCTTCGTCCAGCGCCAGCGGCAGCGGCGAGCCGCTGTAGCGCACGGCATCGCGGCCGCCGATGGACTGGGCGCGGTGCAGGTGGCCCAGCGCGACGTAGTCGAGCCAGTCCGGGTAGAGGTCGACCGGCAGCGCGTGCTGGTTGCCGCCAAGCACCTTGCGTTCGGATAGTTCGCTCAAGACGCCGCCGACCAGATAGGCGTGGCCGCTGGCGACGCGCCACTGCCCGGGCGCGGCATGCTGCGCCAGCGCCTGCCAGACCGGCGCGTGCAGCGCGCGCATGGCTTCGACCAGCGGGTCGGCGGCGTCGACGGCCTCGACCGGGGGCAGGTCGGCCGGACGGATGAAGGGCAGCAGTGCGCACCAGCCGGCGATGTCGCCGTGACGGTCGTGCAGCGGCACCAGCAAGCGCTCGAGTGCTTCAGCGTCCAGCCTGCGGCCGTCCACCGCGCCGACCACATGCACGTTGAGCGCCTTCAGCACCGGTCCCGGCGCATCCAGCCGCGCGGCCGAGTCGTGGTTCCCGCCGGCCACCAGCACGGCCGGCGGGCGCGTGGTACGGGCGAGGGCGGCGAGGAAGTCGTAGAACATGGCTTGCGCACTGGCCGGCGGGTTGGCGCTGTCGAAAATGTCGCCTGCGATCAGCAGCGCGTCGACATCGTGTTCGACGATCTGGCGCGTCAGCCAGTCGAGAAAGGCGCGGTGCTCGGCGCTGCGGTCAAAGTCATGCAGGGTGTGGCCGAGGTGCCAGTCTGCGGTGTGGAGGAGTCGAAGCATGGGAATGGCAGAGGCGCGTGAAGGGGGGCGAGCCGGCCGTGCCGACGTACCGGTTCGCTCCCGGGGAAAGGCGTGGGGTTGTCCGCTGCCGGTCAGGCCGCACAGCGCGCCGGCGGATCTTGCTGGACCTTGCCTCCGGTCGTCCGGCC
>JASLDQ010000303.1 GCA_030151505.1 Chromobacteriaceae bacterium | reverse complement strand
TCGCGACCTCAACCTTGGCAAGGTTGCGCTCTACCAACTGAGCTATTCCCGCCTACCGGATCAATCAGAAAACAAGCTGGAGCGGGAAACGAGGCTCGAACTCGCGACCTCAACCTTGGCAAGGTTGCGCTCTACCAACTGAGCTATTCCCGCGCTGTTTTCTTGTTTCTTGCGGCGTTGCCGTCACAAGAGAGTGCGAATTATAAGGGCCGTTTTTTTGCTGTCAAGCGTTCAGATTTCAATTTTTTTCCCTTTGAGCTGCTGCCCGGCCATTCTCAGGTAGTAAGCCATTGACCACAAAGTAAGAATGGCCGCGACCACCATCAATAAATTTCCGAGCAACGGCGTATCGATCATCGGCAGAATGGGATCGTGATACAGCAGCAGCACGATGGCGAGCATTTGCGCGGTGGTCTTCAGCTTGCCGATGGTCGCCACCGCGACGCTGCGGCGCTCGCCCTGCTGTGCCATCCATTCGCGCAGGGCCGAGATGGTGATTTCCCGCCCGATGATGATCATCGCCAGAATGGCCGACGTGCGCGACAGGTCGACCAGCAGGATCAGTGCCGCTGCCACGATGAGCTTGTCGGCCACCGGATCGAGAAAAGCCCCGAACGCCGAGGTCTGCCCCAGCCGGCGGGCCAGGTAGCCATCCAGCCAGTCGGTGAAGGCGGCTAGGGCGAAAATCCCGGTTGCGATCAGGTTCACCTCCCGCATCGACAGCAGGCCGTCCGTCAGATAGAACAACCCGATGAAAACGGGGATCAGGGCCACGCGCAGCCAGGTCAGGAAGATGGGGAGATTGAACGGCATGGAATTGTTGTTGCTCTAGGCTTATGGCTCGGGCAGGCGTCAATGGAGCGCCTGATGGATTTTCTCCGCCAGCACCCGGCTGATGCCGTCGACCTGGGCGATATCGTCCACGCTGGCAGCGGTCAGTCCGCGCAGCCCGCCAAAGCGGGTCAGCAGACGCTGGCGCCGTTTGGGGCCGACACCGGCAATGTCCTCCAGTGAGGACGCAGTCCGGGCCTTGCCGCGGCGGGCGCGGTGACCGGTGATGGCGAAGCGGTGGGCTTCGTCGCGTACGGTCTGGATCAGGTGCAGGGCGGGATGATCTTTAGGCAATTGTAACGCCTTTTGCTCACGCACCAGAATCAGCGTCTCCAGTCCCGGCTTACGCTCCTCGCCCTTGGCCACCCCCACGATCGGCAACGCGTTCAGGCCCAGTTCCGACAAGACCTCCAGCGCCACGCCCACCTGGCCCTTGCCGCCGTCGATCAACAGGACGTCCGGCAACTTGCCCTCGCCCGCCACCAGCTTCTGGTAGCGCCGGGTCAGCGCCTCGCGCATCGCGGCGTAATCGTCGCCGGGCGTGATGCCGGCGATGTTGAAGTGGCGATACTCGGAGGGCTGCATGCCTCCACGGTCGTATACCACGCAGGATGCCACCGTGGCCTCGCCCAGGGTATGGCTGATGTCGAAGCACTCCAGCCGCTCCACCCCGTCATAGCCGAGGGCCTCGCCCAGCGCCGCCAGCCGCGCCTCCTGCGTCGCCTTGCTCGACAGGCGTTGCGCGACCGCCAGCCGGGCATTCTTCTCCGACATGTCCACCCATACCCGTCGCTCGCCGATGGCCGAATCGATCAGGTTGACGCGCTTTCCGCCCAGTTCGGCCAGCGCCTCCGTTACCGCCGGCGCCACCGCCACATTGAGGTAGATGGCCGCCGGCAGCGTCCGGCCCGGGTAGTGCTGCATCAGGAAGGATTCGAGCACGCCCTGCAGGTCGTAGTCGTCGGCGTTATCGGGGAAAAAGCTCTTGTCTCCCAGATGACGACCGCCGCGCACCATCACCATGTTGACGCAGGCCATTCCCTGATCGAGCACCGCCGTCACCACGTCGCAGTCGATTTCGCTCGAGTTGCTGCTGACGTACTGGCGTTCCTGCACCCGGGCCAGCGCCTGGATCTGGTCGCGCAACTCGGCCGCCTTCTCGAACTCCAGCGCGGCGCTGGCGGCCTGCATGGCCGCGCTCAACTCGCCGATCAGCTCACTCTGTTTGCCATTGAGGAAATCCGCCGCGCGGCGCACGTCCGCGCGGTAGTCCTCGCTCGGCACCAGCCCGACACAGGGCCCGGAACAGCGCTTGATCTGGTACAGCAGACAGGGACGCGAGCGGTTGGCGAACACGGAGTCCTCGCAGGTCCGCAGCTTGAATACCCGCTGCAGCACCTGGATCGCCTCGCGCACCGCGTAGCCGTTGGGATACGGCCCGAAATACTGGTTGCCGCGCTCGAGTGCGCCGCGATAGTAGGCCAGTTGCGGAAAGGCATGGCCGGACAACATCAGATAGGGATAGGACTTGTCGTCCCGGAACAGGATGTTGTACTTGGGCGCCAGCGCCTTGATCAGGTTGTTTTCCAGCACCAGCGCTTCGGCATCGCTGCGCACCACGGTGGTTTCGATCGCCTCGATCTGCCGCACCATCAGGCGAATGCGCGGGCTGAGGTCGGATTTCTGGAAATACTGGCTGACCCGGCGCCTGAGGTCCACCGCCTTGCCGACGTACAGCACGCGGCCTTCGGCATCGAGCATGCGGTAGACGCCGGGCAGATTGGGCAGGCTGGAGAGAATCGGCTTGGGATCGAACATGCAAAAACCGTTGAGTAATCCGGACATTGAAGAAATTGCCGCACTGCGGCTTGACGGCGCGGCGGATTTTGCGTCACGGCGCGACGCCCGATATAATAGTCATTTGCCGCAAAGGAAGCCCCCATGCGCATCGTCCAGAAAGCGTACACGTTCGACGACGTTCTGCTGATTCCTGCCCACTCCACCGTCCTGCCGCGCGACGTCAGCCTCGCCACCCAGCTGACCCGCAACATCCGCCTGAATCTGCCGCTCGTGTCCGCCGCCATGGACACGGTGAGCGAAGCCCGCCTCGCCATCGCACTGGCGCAAGAAGGCGGCATCGGCATCCTGCACAAAAACATGTCGCCCGCCAAGCAGGCGCTGGAAGTCGCCAAGGTCAAGCGCCACGAATCCGGCGTGGTAAAAGACCCGGTCACCATCCGCCCCGACATGCTGGTCCGCGACGTGATCAAGCTGTCACGCGAACACAAGATTTCCGGCCTGCCCGTCATCGAGAACGGCAAGGTCGTCGGCATCGTCACCAACCGCGACATCCGCTTCGAAAACCGCCTCGACACCCCGGTACGCGACATCATGACCCCGCGCGACCGCCTCGTCACCGTGCGCGAAGGCGGCAGCCTCGAGGACGCCCGCGAACTGATGCACGCCCACAAACTGGAACGCGTACTGGTGGTCAACGATGCGTTCGAACTCAAGGGCCTCATCACCGTCAAGGACATCATCAAGACCAGCGAAAAACCGCTGGCCTGCAAGGACGAACAAGGCCGCCTGCGCGTGGGCGCGGCGGTCGGCGTGGGTGAAGGCACCGACGAGCGCGTGACCCTGCTGGTCGAAGCCGGCGTGGACGTCCTCATCGTCGACACCGCCCACGGCCACAGCCAGGGCGTGCTGGACCGCGTGCGCTGGGTCAAGCAGCACTTCCCGCAAGTCGAAGTCATCGGCGGCAACATCGCCACCGCCGCCGCGGCGCGCGCGCTGGTCGAAGCCGGCGCCGACGGCGTCAAGGTCGGCATCGGCCCAGGCTCGATCTGCACCACCCGCATCGTCGCCGGCGTCGGCGTGCCACAGCTCACCGCGGTCTCCAACGTCTGCGCCGAACTGGCCGGCACCGGCGTCCCCCTCATCGCCGACGGCGGCATCCGCTTCTCCGGCGACATCGCCAAGGCCATCGCCGCAGGCGCCAACTGCGTGATGCTCGGCGGCCTCCTGGCCGGCACCGACGAGGCTCCGGGCGAAATCGAACTGTTCCAAGGTCGCTCGTTCAAGAGCTACCGCGGCATGGGTTCGCTCGGCGCGATGCAACAAGGCTCCAGCGACCGCTACTTCCAGGACAACGAAGCCAACGCCGACAAGCTGGTGCCGGAAGGCATCGAGGGCCGCGTACCGTACAAGGGCTCGGCCATCGCCGTGGTCCACCAGCTGATGGGCGGCCTGCGCTCTTCGATGGGCTACTGCGGTTGCGCCACCATCGACGACATGCGTACCAAGGCCCAGTTCGTCGAAATCACCTCGGCCGGCATGCGC
>JASLDQ010000281.1 GCA_030151505.1 Chromobacteriaceae bacterium | reverse complement strand
CCCATCACCGCCGCATGCATCAAGAGCATGCGGCTCTCGCCCATCCAGATCCGTCCTTCGTCGACGGAAAACCGGATCAACTCGCGCAGGTCGCGGTTGGCCGGATATTTGATCTGCGCCATCTCTGTCTCTTCCTCTGTCTTTCTTCACGGTCTGCTGTATCCGCAGATTTCCGGGCGTCGGGTCAGGTTACCCCTGCCCGAAAGAGTAGTGCAATTACTCATTTCATGAGCGTTTATCTCGAGATTTTTACTCAATTGAACAGTTTTTTCACCATTATTGCGCCGCAATAAAAACATCATATCGTTACAAATCAACAACTTGATTAACTGGCACGCAAATTGATCATAGCAGGCACCAGAGTGATGCACACCGCAGGGAGTCGAGCACATGAACCAGCCCCAACTGGATTGCCGCAAGAAATTCGTCCGGGTCACCGGCACCCGCAACGATCGCTTCGTGGAGTTCGACTTCGCCATCGCCGAACCGGAACTGTTCGTCGAGATGATCCTGCCGCTGGCGGCGTTCGAAGCGTTCTGCGCCGCCAACGACGTGATCCGGCTCGACGAGGAGACCGGCGCGCTGCTGGATGCCGACAAGCGCGAATGGCGCCACGGCGACGGCGGCGGCCTGCGTCAACGCTGAGCGCGGCCGTCGCCGCGCAGACCACGACACAACAAAGGAGGAGATGGAATGCAGATCGACTTACGCACCGTGACGATCCAGCCGCTGCGCCAGACATTCAGTCATGTGGCGCGCCGGCTGGGCGACAAGCCGGCTTCGCGCTATCAGGAAGGCACGCTGGACCTGCAGGCGGACGCCAACTTCCAGTACCGCCCGCTGTGGGACCCGGAACACGAAATCTTCGACGCCAGCCGCACCGCCATCGCGATGGCCGACTGGTACGCGTTCAAGGACCCGCGCCAGTTCTATTACGGCACTTACACCATGGCCCGCGCCAAGCAGCAGGACGCCGCCGAAGCCGCCTTCGACTTCGTCGAAAACCGCGGCCTGATCGACCTGCTGCCGGACGCGGTGCGCGAGCAGGCGCTCAAGGTGCTGCTGCCGCTGCGCCACCTCGAGTGGGGCGGCAACATGAACAACGCCTTCATCTGTGCCTACGGCTACGGCGCCGCCGTGACCCAGCCGGCCATGTTCCACGCGATGGACCGCCTCGGCATCGCCCAGTACCTGACCCGCATCGGGCTGGAACTGGCCGACCCGGACGCGCTCGACGCCGCCAAGGAAGCGTGGCTGGGCGACCCGCTGTGGCAGGGCCTGCGCCGCTACGCCGAAGACACCTTCGTGCTCAAGGACTGGTTCGAGCTGTTCGTCGCCCAGAACCTGGTGCTGGACGGGCTGGTGTACCCGCTGGTGTACGAAGCCTTCGACGAAGACCTCACCCTGCGCGGCGGCAGCGCCGTGTCGATGCTGACCCAGTTCATGCGCGACTGGCGCAACGAGACGGTCAAGTGGGTCGAGGCCACCGTCAAGACCGCCGCCGCCGAGTCGCCGGCCAACCGCGAACTGCTCGCCGGCTGGATCGACACCTGGCGCGCCCGCGCACTGGACGCCGTCGCCCCGCTGGCCGCCCTCGCCATGGGCGAACACGCCGGCCGCGTCCTCGACGACATCGCCACCGAGTTCGACGCCCGCCTCACCAAACTGGGCCTCGGCCGCTAGGAGCACACATGGCATCCACCGTATTTCTCGCCCTGCAGGCCAACGAAGACACCCGCCCGATCATCGAGGCGATTCTGGAAGACAACCCGCAGGCCGAGGCGCACCACTACCCGGCCATGGTCAAGATCGACTCGGCCGGCCCGCTCACCATCCGGCGCGAGAGCGTCGAGGACAAGCTCGGCCGCGCCTGGGACCTGCAGGAACTGCACATCAACCTGGTGTCGCTGTCCGGCCACATCGACGAAACCGAAGACGAGATGACCCTGGCCTGGGCCGAGTGATTCCGAGGAGACGACGCACATGGATATGAAAACCAGCAAGAAAAAGCCCGGCCTGAAGGAAAAGTACCGCCACATGACGCGCGGGCTGGACTGGCAGACCAGCTATCAGTCGATGGACAAGGTCTTCCCCTTCGCCGAGTTCGAAGGCATCAAGATCCACGACTGGGACAAGTGGGAAGACCCGTTCCGCCTGACCATGGACGCCTACTGGAAGTACCAGGCCGAGAAGGAACGCAAGCTCTACGCCATCATCGACGCCTTCGCGCAGAACAACGGCCACCTCAACGTGACCGACGCACGCTACATCAACACGCTCAAGCTGTTCCTCACCGGCGTCAGCCCGCTGGAATACATGGCCCACCGCGGCTTCGCCCACGTCGGCCGCCAGTTCCCCGGCGCCGGCACCCGCGTGGCCTGCCAGATGCAGGCGATCGACGAGCTGCGCCACGTGCAGACCCAGATCCACACCATCTCCAACTACAACAAGTTCTACAACGGCCTGCACGACTTCCGTCACATGCACGACCGCGTGTGGTACCTGTCGGTGCCCAAGTCCTTCTTCGACGACGCCATCACCGCCGGCCCGTTCGAGTTCATGGTCGCCATCGGCTTCAGCTTCGAATACGTGCTGACCAACCTGCTGTTCGTACCCTTCATGTCGGGCGCGGCCTTCAACGGCGACATGGCCACCGTCACCTTCGGCTTCTCGGCCCAGTCCGACGAGGCCCGCCACATGACGCTGGGGCTGGAAGTCATCAAGTTCATCCTCGAGCAGGACCCGGACAACCTGCCGATCGTGCAGAAGTGGATCGACAAGTGGACCTGGCGCGGCGTGCGGGTGCTGACGCTGGTGGCGATGATGATGGACTACATGCTCCCGAAGCGCGTGATGAGCTGGAAGGAAGCGTGGGAGATCTACTTCGAGCAGAACGGCGGCGCGCTGTTCAAGGACCTGGCCCGCTACGGCATCACCATGCCCAAGTGCGTCGAGACCATCACCGCCGAGAAGGACCACCTGTCGCACCAGGCCTGGAGCACCTTCTACAACTACGGCGCCGCGGCCGACTTCCACACCTGGATGCCGGAGCCGGAAGAGATGGACTGGCTGGCGTCCAAGTACCCGGACAGCTTCGACAAGTACTACCGCCCGCGCTACGAGTTCTGGCGCGAGCAGGAGGCGCAGGGCAACCGCTTCTACAACAAGACGCTGCCGATGCTGTGCCAGTGCTGCCAGATTCCGATGGTGTTCACCGAGCCGGGCGACCCGACCAAGATCGCCTACCGCGAGTCGGAGTTCGAGGGCGAGAAGTTCCACTTCTGCTCCGACCACTGCAAGGAAATCTTCGACGACGAGCCGGAAAAGTACACCCACGCCTGGCTGCCGGTGCACCAGATCTACCAGGGCAACTGCTTCACGCCCGACGCCGACCCGAACGCCGAGGGCTTCGACCCGCTGGCCGAGGTGCTGCGCTACTACCACCTCCAGCACGGCCGCGACAACCTCGACTTCAACGGCTCGGAAGACCAGAAGAACTTCGACCTGTGGCGCGGCCAGGCCACCCGCAACCAATAAGGAGCGTCCGCATGAGCGTCAAAGCCCTCAAACCCTATCCGGCCCGCCACATGGACTCGCAGGACAAGTTCCACGGCAACCAGCTGCTCTACGTCGGCTGGGAAGACCACCTGCTGTTCTGCGCGCCGTTCGCCTTCCCCTTCCCGCCGGCCATGCGCTTCGGCGACGTGGTCGAGCAGGCGCTGCCCGGCGCCTTCGGCTACCACCCCGACTTCGCCAGGATCGACTGGCAGGCCGTGCAGTGGTTCAAGTCCGGCCAGCCGTTCACGCCTGACTTCGACAAGTCGCTGGCCGGCAACGGCCTGGGCCACAAGGATGTGATCCGCTTCCGCACCCCCGGCCTGACCGGCATCAAGGGTTCTTGTAGTTAAGCGGCCGGCCCGCTCGCGCGGATCCGCCGCGCGGGCGGGCCGACCCGGAAACGACGGAATTTCTGTATGAGCTACCAACAGACCATCGAACCGCACGGCCACACCATAGAGGTCGAGGACCACCAGA
>JASLDQ010000233.1 GCA_030151505.1 Chromobacteriaceae bacterium | reverse complement strand
GGCGCGCAGCGTCTGGTGCTGGCCTGCACCGAAGTCCCGGTCGGACTGGCCCACATCGGCTCGGACCTGCTGCCCCTCTGCGTCGACCCGGCCCAGGCGCTGGCCGACGCCTGCCTGCGCTACTGGCAGGACTGCCGGCGCAACCGGTCTTTTGCCCGCCCGGACCCCGCAAGTTCCTGAGCGGGCCCGGCCCGGCTTCGCCCCCCGGAACAAGACGCGAGAGGCGGGGCAGGACAAGGGCGCCGGTCCCCGGCCGCGCCCGCCGCAGATCCTGCGCGACTATGCCGCCAGCCATCGCTGCGCCACAAAAAAGCCCCGATCACCGATCGGGGCTTTTCGCGCTAGTTTCACCGGCGTTACAGGATATAGCGCGCCAGATCTTCGCGCTGGGCGATGCCCTCCAGCTTGCCGTCGACGTAGGCGGCGTCGATCTCGATCTTGCCGGTCTTGGCGTCGAAGGAGATTTCCTCCAGCAGCTTTTCCAGCACCGTGTGCAGGCGGCGGGCGCCGATGTTCTCGGTTTTCTCGTTCACCTGGCAGGCGATCTCGGCCATGCGGCGGATGCCGGAATCGGCGAAGGTGAGTTCAGTCCCTTCGGTGGCCAGCAGCGCCTGGTACTGGCGGGTCAGGCAGGCGTCGGTGCCGGTGAGGATCTGCTCGAAGTCGTCGACCGACAAGGCGCCCAGCTCGACCCGGATCGGGAAGCGGCCCTGCAGTTCCGGCAGCAGGTCGGACGGCTTGGCCAGATGGAAGGCGCCGGAGGCGATGAACAGGATGTGGTCGGTGTTGATCATCCCGTACTTGGTGCTGACGGTGGTGCCTTCGACCAGCGGCAAGAGGTCGCGCTGCACCCCGGCGCGCGACACGTCCGCCCCCTGGGTGTTGCCGCGCGCGGCCACCTTGTCGATTTCGTCGAGGAAGACGATGCCGTTCTGCTCGACGTTGCGCACCGCGGCGAGCTTGGTGTCCTCGTCGTTGACCAGCTTGGCGGCTTCCTCGTCGGTCAGCGCCTTCAGCGCATCCGGAATGCGCATCTTCTGGGTCTTCTTCTTGGCGTTGCCCATGTTGGCGAACATGCCCTGAATCTGGTTGGTCAACTCTTCCATCCCCGGCGGGGCGAACATTTCGACCTGCGGGCCGGCGGCTGAGACTTCGACTTCGATCTCGCGGTCGTCGAGCTTGCCTTCGCGCAGCATCTTGCGGAACTTCTGCCGGGTGTCGGCGTCGTGGCGCTCGACCGGCGCATTGGGTTCGCCGGCAAAACCGATCGGACGCGGCGACGGCAAGAGCGCGTCGAGCACGCGCTCTTCGGCGGCATCCTCGGCACGGAAGCGGTTCTTGGCGATGGCTTCGTCGCGCGCCTGTTTGACGGCGATCTCGACCAGATCGCGGATGATGGTTTCCACATCGCGGCCGACGTAGCCGACTTCGGTGAACTTGGTCGCCTCGACCTTGATAAACGGGGCGTTGGCAAGCTTGGCCAGCCGGCGGGCGATTTCGGTCTTGCCGACGCCGGTCGGGCCGATCATCAGGATGTTCTTCGGGGTGATTTCGCTGCGCAGCGGTTCCTCGACCTGCTGGCGGCGCCAGCGGTTGCGCAGGGCGATGGCGACCGCCTTCTTGGCGGCGGCCTGCCCGACGATGTGCTTGTCGAGTTCGTGGACGATTTCCTGCGGTGTCATCTGGGCGGACATGGGGATTCCTCGGGTGTGTCGGCGGCCACGCGCGGGTGGCGTCCGTGCCGTGCAAGTCGGGATGGGGTCGCTTACAAATTCAGCGTAGCGCTCCCGGCCAGGTGCCCTGCCGCAAACCGTACAAGGCAGGGCGACCATGCCGGGAGGATTTTGTGAGCGGCGCTTACAGCACCTCGATCACGTGGTTGTGATTGGTGTAGATGCAGATGTCGCCGGCGATGGTGAGGGCTTTCTTCACCACGTCTTCGGCCGGCAGTTCGGTGTTCTCGAACAGCGCGCGGGCAGCGGCCTGCGCGTAGGCGCCGCCGGAGCCGATCGCGGCGATGCCCTGTTCCGGCTCCAGCACGTCGCCGTTGCCGGTGATGACCAGCGTGCGCTCGCGGTCGGCCACGATCAGCATCGCTTCCAGCCGGCGCAACGCGCGGTCCGAGCGCCAGTCCTTGGCCAGCTCGATGGCCGAAACCAGCAGGTTGCCCTGGTACTTCTGCAGTTTTTCCTCGAAGCGTTCGATCAGGGTGAAGGCGTCGGCGGTGCCGCCGGCGAAGCCCGCCAGCACGGTGCCATTGTGCAGCGTGCGGATTTTGCGGGCGGTGGCCTTGATGACGATGTTGCCGAGCGTGACCTGGCCGTCGCCGCCAAGGGCGACCCGGTCGCCGCGACGCACGGACAGGATGGTGGTGCCGTCGAATTGTTGCATGCGCGTAGAAACTGCCTCGTGGAATGAAAAACAGCCGGCTCGAGCCTGTCGCGCCGGCGCATGTCGGGAATATGCAGCCGCCCGCGCCAATTGCAAGCACCGCGCCGACGAACGACAGCGGGCCGGAAGATCGAGGCCGTGCTGGTGGCGTCCACACCGGCGGACCGCCCCGTTGGCGCGTGGTTTTGCGGCGGCCGCGCCCGGATATCGCGGCATCACGACGGCAGGGGTTACGCAGTTTGCAAATGAGAAGCTATATCGTTACCATTCAAAAATCATGAAGCTAAACACCCCCGTGCTCACCCTGTCGACGGCGCTGGCG
>JASLDQ010000213.1 GCA_030151505.1 Chromobacteriaceae bacterium | reverse complement strand
TGATGTCGGAGGCGAGCTCGGGCGGGGTCCGGTCGAGCGTCTCCTTGACCGCGTCGATGATCTGGGTCGCGGGCTCCTCGAGCGCGCCCCGGATCTCCTCGCTGGTCAGGACCACCGTCTTGGGCAGGCCGGAAACCATGTCGCGGCCACGGATCTCCGCTTGGACCTCCTCGGGCATGTCGTGCGCCGAGCCGATCTCCAGCTTGACTTCCTCGGCCGTCTGCTGGCCGATGAGCAGCTTGTACTCCCGTTTGACGTAGTTGATGATGGCCTCGTCGAGCTCGTCGCCCCCGACGCGAATCGACTGCGAGACCACGATGCCGCCGAGCGAGATCACCGCGACCTCGCTCGTGCCGCCGCCGATGTCGACGACCATCGAGCCCGTGGGTTCCCCCACCGGCAGCCCGGCCCCGATCGCGGCCGCCATCGGCTCCTCGATCAGGTACGCCTGGCGCGCTCCGGCGCTCAGGCAGGCCTCCTCGACCGCGCGCTTCTCGACGCCGGTGACCCCGCTCGGCACGCAGATGACGATGCGGCTCGACCCAGGTCGAGCGCCGCGCGATCCGCGAGTCCGCGCTCGGCGCCGGCGCGCGCCGCGTCGAGCTGATCGAGGAACCGATGGCGGCCGCCATCGGTGCCGGCCTGCAGGTGGAAGAAGCCATCGGCTCGATGGTGGTCGACATCGGCGGCGGCACCACCGAAGTCGGCGTGATCTCGCTGGGCGGCATCGTCTACTCCAACTCGGTGCGCGTCGGCGGCGACAAGTTCGATGAAGCCATCATCAACTACATCCGCCGCAACTACGGCATGCTGATCGGCGAAACCACCGCCGAGGAAATCAAGAAGACCATCGGTTCGGCCTTCCCCGGTGCCGAAGTGAAGGAACTGGAAGTCAAAGGCCGCAACCTGGCCGAAGGCATTCCGCGCGCCTTCACCGTGTCGTCCAATGAAATCCTCGAAGCCCTGACCGAACCGCTGAACCAGATCGTGTCGGCGGTGAAGATCGCGCTGGAACAGACCCCGCCAGAGCTGGGCGCCGACATCGCCGAACGCGGCATGGTGCTGACCGGCGGTGGCGCGCTGCTGCGCGACATCGATCGCCTGCTGGCCGAAGAAACCGGTTTGCCGGTGTTCGTGGCCGAAGATCCGCTCACTTGCGTGGTGCGCGGCTCGGGCAAGGCGCTCGACAAGATGGACAAGGCCGTCGGCACCATCTTCACCAACGACTGATTCCCGTCCACGACCCCGATCACGCCGCCGGATACGCTCCGGCGGTGTTGTTTCCGCCAGCCAGCGATATCGAATGGATTTTGCCACTTCTCCGAGCTTCTTTCGCCAGGGGCCCAAGCCGCTGACACGGGTCATCGCCTGCGCCGGTCTGGCGTTCGCGCTGATGATCGGCGACGCCCGCTTCGGCATGCTGGAAGGCGTCCGCGAGTCGGCCTCCGTCCTGCTCTATCCGGTGCAGTGGATGGTCAACGCGCCGGTGGAAGGCCTGAGCCGGCTGAGCGCCTACCTTAGCTCGCACGCCCAGCTGGAACAGGACAACCACGCCCTGCGCAGCGAGCGGCTGGAGCTGGATGCACGGCTGCAGCGGCTGGCCAACCTCGAACAGGAAAATGCCGAGCTGCGCCGTCTGGCCGGTCTGCGCGCAAAGCGCCACGGTGCCTCCTACCCGGCCGAAATCCTCTACCTCAGCCGCGATCCGTTCTCCTACAAGATCATCATCGACCAGGGCGAGCAGAGCCACGTCAAGGCGGGCTATCCGGTCATCGATTCGGACGGACTGATCGGCCAGGTCACCCGGGTGCAGCCGCTGACGTCGGAAGTCACCCTGATCGTCGAGAAGAACCACGTCGTGCCGGTGATGGTCCAACGCAACGGCCTCAGGGCGGTGATGTTCGGTACCGGCGGCGGGATCGAGGTGCGCTATCTGCCCAACCACGCCGACATCGCCGAGAACGACATCCTGATGACTTCCGGCATCGACGGCGTGTATCCGGCCGGGCTGGCCGTGGCGCGTGTGGTCAAGGTCGACCGTAGCGGCGGCAGCGCCTTCGCCCGCATCGTCTGCGCCCCGATCGGACAGGTCGACAAGCGCCGGCTGGCGCTGGTGCTGGCCGAAGAGCTCGACCTGCCCCCGCGCCCGGCGCCGGCGCCGGAAATCAAACCCAAGCGCAAGGGCCGTCGCGCCGCGAGCGAAAGCGAATAAGCGATGGAACCGAAAGAACTGCTCAAGCCGATCAAGCTGCGCTGGATGCTGTTGTCCTTCGCGCTGGCGCTCCTGATTGAACTCCTGCCGTTCGGCGGCGGCGCGACCCGCTTCATTCCGGACTTCGTCGGCATGCTGGTGCTGTACTGGACGCTCAACCAGCCGTCGCGCTTCGGCATCGGCTGGGCCTTCTGTCTCGGCCTGCTGGCCGACGCCGCCAGCGCCAGCGTGTTCGGCCAGCATGCGCTGGCCTACAGCGTGATGGCCTATCTCGTCATCATCCGCCAGCGCCAGTTCATCCTGTACAACCTCGGCCAGCAGACCCTGGTGGTGCTGGCGCTGCTGCTGGTGGGGCAGGCGCTGATGACCCTCGCCCGTCTCGCCACCGGCGCGGCTTTCGCCGGCTGGGGCTATTTCATGGCGCCCTTCATCGGCGCCGTGCTGTGGCCGCTGCTGACCAACATCCTCATCATTCCGCAGCGTCGCGGCACCCCCGGCTGATTCCATGCTGAGATTTCGTCGTCGCACCTTTCCGCTGCCCCGTTTCGGTTCGCGCCGCAGCCAGTCGGCTGCGTCGTCGCAGCAGCAGGACAAGCAGTTCCAGTTGCGCCTGATCGTGGCGTTCGTGGCCATCGTGTTCGCCTTCCTGCTGCTGGGAATCCGCTTCGTCTGGCTGCAGGTGTTCCAGCAGGAACACTTAACCACGCTGGCGCAGAACAACCGCATCTCGTTGGTGCCGGTCATTCCCAACCGTGGCCTGATCGTCGACCGCAACGGCATCGTGCTGGCGCAGAACTATTCGGCCTACACCCTCGAACTGACGCCGTCCAAGATCGAGGATCTGGACGCGGCGATCGCGCGGGTCGGCCAGCTGATCGACGTCACCCCGCGCGACATCCGCCGCTTCAAGAAGCTCCTGGCCGATACCCGCAATTTCGAGAGCCTGCCGCTCAAGATCAAGCTCAGCGACGAGGAAATCGCCAAGATCGGCGCCCACCTGTTCGAGCTGCCCGGCGTCAGCATCAGTGCCCGCCTGTTCCGCGACTACCCGTACAAGGAGCTGACCAGCCATGTGGTCGGCTACATCGGCCGGATCAACCAGAATGACCAGCAGCGGCTGGAGGACACCGACCAGCTCGCCAACTACCGTGGCAGCACCCACATCGGCAAGCTTGGCCTAGAGGCGGTGTACGAGGACGTGCTGCATGGCAAGACCGGCTTCGAGGAAGTCGAGACCGATGCCGGCGGCCGCGCGATCCGCACCCTGCGGCGTTCGCTGTCGACCAGCGGCAACACGCTCAAGCTCGCGCTCGACATCAAGCTGCAGCAGGAAGCCGACAAGCTGTTCGGCGACCGCCGCGGCGCGCTCATCGCCATCGATCCGTCCACCGGCGGGGTGCTCGCCTTCCTGTCCAAGCCCGGCTTCGACCCCAACCTGTTCATCGACGGCATCGACAGCCAGAGCTGGAAAGACCTGAACGAGGACTGGAAGCGCCCGCTGATTAACCGCGCCCTGCGCGGCCTCTATCCGCCGGGCTCGACCTTCAAGCCCTTCATGGCGATGGCCGCGCTCGAAAGCGGCTTCCGCGGGCCGTCCTACACCATTTCCGATCCCGGCTACTTCACCCTGCCGGGCAGCTCGCACCGCTTCCGCGATTCCAAGCCGTCCGGCAACGGCACGGTCAACCTGTTCAAGGCGGTGCAGGTGTCGAGCGACACCTATTTCTACAAGCTGGCATGGGACATGGGCATCGACCGGCTCGCACCCGAACTGGCCAAGTTCGGGCTCGGCGCCGAAACCGGCATCGACCTCGACAACGAGGCCCGCGGCGTGCTGCCGACCAAGGAGTGGAAGGCCCGGCGTTTCTCCGGCAAGCGCTACACCGAGGCGAACCGGCGCTGGCTGCCGGCCGACGTGGTGCCGATCGGCATCGGCCAGGGCTACAACGCCTACACGCCGCTGCAGATGGCCAACGCCGTGTCCATCCTCGCCAATGGCGGCAAGGTGTTCAAGCCGCATCTGGTCAAGGAGATCGTCGACGTCAAGACCGGCAAGGTATCGCTGATCGAGCCGAGCCCCATCCGCGACAACGGCTTCAAGCCCGACAACGTCGACTTCGTCAAACGCGCGATGGCGGCGGTGATGCAGCCGGGCGGGACCGGTGCCCGGCTGGGCTACGGGCTGAAATACTCCATGGCCGGCAAGACCGGCACCGCGCAGGTGGTGCAGATCAAGCAGGGCGCCAAATACAACGCGGCGGCGCTGGCCGAGCAGCACCGGGACCACTCCTGGTTCATCGCCTTCGCTCCGGTCGAGGCGCCCCGGATCGCGCTGGCGGTCATCGTCGAGAACGGTGGCTGGGGGGCGGCGGCGGCGGCCCCGATCGCCCGCCAGCTGTTCGATTTCTACCTGCTCGGCGCCGAGCCGCCGCCGGGGGCGGACGCTGCGACGCTCGCCGCCAATGAAGACAAGACCGGGGTGGTCAATGAATCCCAATCTGATTAGCCGGTTCTGGGCGCGCCTGGCGCGCCCGGTAGACGGCTGGATGTTCCTGTTCATCTGCCTGATCTACGTCCTGAGCATGGTGGTGCTGTACAGCGCCTCCAACCAGGTGCCGGACAAGGTCATCAACAAGGCCGGCTTCATCGTCATCTCGTTCACGGTGATGTGGATCATCGCCAACTTCCGGCCCGAGCAGATCGCCCAGCTGGCCCTGCCCGGTTACGTGATCGGCGTGCTGCTGCTGCTCGGGGTGGCGATGTTCGGCGACGTGGTCAATGGCTCGCGCCGCTGGCTGCACATCGGCGTGACCCGCATCCAGCCGTCCGAGATCCTCAAGATCATGGTGCCGATGGTGCTGGCGTGGTATTTCCAGAAGTTCGAGGGCAATCTGAACTGGAAGCACTTCAGCGTCGGCGCGATCATCATCGCCGTGCCGGTGGCCTTCGTGCTCAGGCAGCCCGATCTCGGCACCGCCACCCTGATCGCGGCCTCGGGCTTCTTTGTGATGTTCCTGGCCGGGCTGTCGTGGAAAGTGCTGGCGATCGGCGCGGTCGGCTTCGGAGCCAGCCTGCCGGTGATCTGGTCGATGATGCACGACTACCAGCGCACCCGGGTGCTGACCCTGCTCGACCCGACCACCGACCCGCTCGGCGCCGGCTACCACATCATCCAGTCGATGATCGCGATCGGTTCCGGTGGCGTGTTCGGCAAGGGCTGGCTCAACGGCACCCAGACTCACCTCGAGTTCATCCCGGAGCGCACCACCGACTTCATCTTCGCCGTCTATGCCGAGGAGTTCGGCCTGATCGGCAACGTCGTGCTGCTGTTCCTCTACCTGCTGGTGATCGGGCGCGGGCTGATGATCGCGGCCAAGGCAACCACCCTGTTCGGGCGGCTGATGGCCGGCGCGATCACGCTCGGCTTCTTCACCTACGCCTTCGTCAACATGGGCATGGTGTCGGGCATCCTGCCGGTGGTCGGCGTGCCGCTGCCGCTGGTGAGCTACGGCGGCACCGCGATGGTGACGCTGATGATCGGGGTCGGGATGCA
>JASLDQ010000032.1 GCA_030151505.1 Chromobacteriaceae bacterium | reverse complement strand
GACGCGGGTTGTGGCGCGATAGCGCAGCGTCAAGAGCGGCACGGCAACGGTCTGCTCGGCCGACATCATCTTGCCGCGCACATACGGCAGGGATTGCAGCATCACGCTCGAGCCCGGCTCGCCGCGCATGGTCACGACCAGTTCGGCGCGCTCGCCCGGCGCCAGCAGCAGCTCGGCCAGACCGGTCAGCGGCTTTTCCAGATAGCCGCCGTCGGTCGCCACCAGCGTCAGCGGGTGGCCCGGCAGCTGCAGCCGCAGGTAGCGCGCCGCGCAGGCGTTGACCAGCCGCAGCCGCCACGCCTCGCCGGCACCGACTTCCAGCACCGGCCGGTACTGGCTGTTGACCAGCACCACCTCACCCTCGCGCCCGTCCATCCAGTCCGCGTCGGTATGCGCGGCGACCTGATTGTGCCTGTCGAAGCGCTGGTCGGTGACGAACAGCAGGCGCTCGGGCAGATGGGCCAGCGGGTCCGCCCGGGGCCGGATCACGATGGGGCCGGCCAGCCCCATCGCCGCCTGCCGCGCGGTATGGCCATGCGGATGGGGGTGGTACCAGAACGTGCCGCCCCAGTCGGCCGGGATGGCGTAGGCGTATTCGCGGCGGCCGCCGGCGGCGACCTCCTGCCCCGGCCCGCCATCCTCTGCGGGCGGCACCGGCAGGCCGTGCCAGTGCATGGTGGTCGCCTCGGCCAGCCGGTTGTCGAAGGCAATGGCGACCTTGTCGCCGGCGGACAGGGCCAGCACCGGCCCCGGCACGCCGTTGTTGTAGGTCCACAGCGTCGTATCGCCGCCAGGCAGCAGCGCGTGACGGCCGGCGGCCGCGCTCAGGCTCCCGCGGAACTCGCCGGCGGCGGTCGACTGGTTTTGCAGCTGCGGCAACTCGCGCAAGGGCTGGCCGGTCGGCGGCAGGGCCGGCCGGCGCGACGGGGCGGCGGCCGGCATGGCGTGACCGGCGTGCGGGCCATGGTCCTCCATCGCCCGGCTGGCGAGCGGATACAGCGGGGCCGCGGCGAGGGCCGCCAGAAAATGACGTCTTTGCATGAAAATGACTCCGGTTCGGATGCGGAAAGCGGACGGACCAAGACGCCACGGCGGGCGGCAGGGCTCAATCCGGCGACGGCAAAACGGGAGTCAGGTACGGGGCGGCTCGAACGGCGGCGGGATGGTACGGGTGCGGAAGGCCATGGCGGCCCTCCCCCACGTGGCGACGCGGCCGGCCTGCGGAGGCGGCGACAGCAAGATGCCTGCCGCCAGCGGGACGGCCAGCTGGCAGCAAGCGTGCCCGGCGGCGGCGTCATGCGCATTGCCCCGCCCATCGCCCGCGCGGCAATCGGCGAGCAATGGCAGGGAAGCCGCCGGGTGGGCATCGTGATGGCTCACGGAAGCTTGCTCGACCGGCGCCGTCATGCCGTGACAAGTGGCCGCCTGTGCGGCCGGTGCGAACGCCAGCACTGCCGCGACGAGCGCGAGGCAGAGGGCAAGCTTGGCGGCCAGGGAGCGAAGCACGATGGGCGGTTCCGGTTCTGAGGGTGACGTTAGCGCTGGTGGCGCGGGATCACGCAGCAAGCCAGCGGTGGCTCATTTTCCGGCCGCCATCGTGCGCTGGCGGCGCGATTCGCACAAGACCATGCCGGCCGACACCGACACGTTCAGGCTTTCGACCGTGCCGAACATCGGGATGCTGACCAGCAGGTCGCAATGCTCGCGGGTCAGGCGGCGCATGCCTTCGTCCTCCGAGCCCATTACCCATGCCATCGGCCCGGCCACGTCAGCGTGGAACAGATCGGTGTCGGCGTCCATGGCCGTGCCGGCGATCCACACGCCGGCGTCCTTCAGGTCGCGCAGGGTGCGGGCCAGGTTGGTGACAGCGATGAAGGGCACCACTTCGGCTGCACCGCAGGCAACCTTGCTGACCGTGGCGTTGAGGCCGGCGGAGCGGTCCTTCGGTGCGATCACCGCGTGCGCGCCCATCGCGTCGGCCACGCGCAGGCAAGCGCCGAGATTGTGCGGATCAGTCACGCCGTCGAGGACGAGCAGGAGCGGCGGTTCGCTCAGATTTTCCAGCACGTCGTCGAGCGCGACGAAGTTCTTGGAGGCATCGATCATGGCCGCCACGCCCTGGTGACGCGCATTGCCGGTCATCGCGTCCAGCCGGGTGCTGTCTATCAGGATCACCCGCACGCCTTCGGCCTCGGCCTTGGCCAGGATGTCGCGCATGCGCGCATCGTGGCGGCCCTGCGCCGCATAGATCTCAATCAGGCTTTTGGTGTTCTGGAACAGGCGGGCGTTGACGGCATGAAAGCCGTGAATCAGTTTTTTCTGCGACACGTCGGGGTTTCCTGCATGAAAGGCCGCCATTGTAGAGCGTGAACGGCAAAGTGGAACCCGTTAACCGGCCCGGTTTGCACATGCCGGCCCTCACAGGCGCCCGTCCGGCTGACCCGCCGCACACAACGGCACGCTACAGGCGGCACATCGCGGGCCGGCTCCGCCCTGAGAGCGGGCCGCCCACGTTCACCTTTGCGCCACCAGCGGTTCCGGCGTGAACTTGTGTCGGGCCGCGAACTTGGGAATGGCCCCGGCCGGCAACGGCTTGCTGTAGAAATAACCCTGGATCAGTTCGCAGCCGCACAGCTCGATGAATTCCCGCTGCGCCTCGGTTTCGACGCCTTCGGCCACCACATGCAGCGACAGCTTCTTCGCCATCGCCACGATGGCCTCGGTAATGGCGACGTCTTCGCTGTCGGCCGGGATGCCTTCGATGAACGAGCGGTCGACCTTGAGGGTATCGAGCGGAAAACGCTTGAGATTGGACAGGCTGGAATAGCCGGTACCGAAGTCGTCAATCGACAGTTTGACCCCCAGCGTCTTGAGCTCATCCAGAATGGCGATCGCGCCGACCGGATCGACCATCAGCGTGCTTTCGGTCACTTCCAGCTCCAGCCGCTCGGGCGCGATGCCGGTGTCCGTCAGCGCCTCCTTGACCTGGGCCACCAGATCCTTCTGGACGAACTGCCGGGCCGACAGGTTGACCGACACCCTGGGAATCGTCTGCCCTTCGGCGTCCCATTGCGCCAGCTGGCGACAGGCCTCGGCCAGCACCCACTGGCCGATGGAGCGGATCAGGCCGGTTTCTTCCGCTACAGGAATGAAGCGCGCGGGGCTGACCATGCCCAGTTCCGGGTGATGCCAGCGCAGCAGGGCCTCGAGCCCTTCCATCGCATTGCTGACCGGGTTGATCTGCGGCTGGTAATAGAGTTCGAGCTGATTGTTCGCCAGCGCCGAACGCAGCCCGCTCTCGAGCGTCAGCCGCCCGATGGCTTCCACGTTCATCTCGGCCGCGAAGCAGGTGTAGGTGTTCTTGCCCGACTCCTTGGCGCGATACATCGCGACATCGGCGTGCTTGAGCAGGGAATGGCTGTCGCAACCATCGGCCGGATAGGTGGCGATGCCGATCGAGCCGGTGACGAACAGGTCGTGCTCTTCCATCCGCAGCGGCTGGGTCAGCTCGTTGAGCAGCCGGTCGGCCATCAGTTCCAGCAGGGTCTGGTCGCCGTCGTGGTGGAACAGCACGGTGAATTCGTCCCCCCCCGGGCGGGACAGGAGGCCGCGATCCCCCACCGCATAACTCAGGCGAGCGGCGATGACCCGCAGCAGGTCGTCGCCGGCCTGGTGGCCGAAGGAATCGTTGATGAGCTTGAAACGGTCCAGATCGATGAACATGACCGCGAAAGACTTGCCGTCGCGGTAGGCGTGTTCGATCGTGGTATCGAGGCGCTTGATGAATTCGAGCCGGTTGGGCAGCCGCGTGAGCGCGTCGTGGGTCGAGAGGAACTGCAGGCGGTCTTCGGACTCCCGCCGCATCGTCATGTCGGAAAACACGCAGACGTAATGGCTGAGCTGGCCGTCGTCGTCCTGCACCGCGCTGATCGACAGCCAGACCGGATAAATCGAGTGGTCGCGCCGCCGGTCGAGGTATTCCCCCTGCCAGCGGCCTTCCTGCGCCAGCCCCTGCATCATCTGCTCGTTGATTGCCTGCCCCATGTGGTCGATGCGGAACAGGCGGGACTTGCGCCCCAGCACGTCGTTTTCGGTGTAGCCGGTGATGGAGGTGAACGCGCGGTTGACCGCGATGATGCGGGCGTCGGCATCAGTCAGCAGGATGCCTTCGGTGGAGTTGTCGAACACGGTGGCGGCCAGCTTGAGCTTGCCGTCGGTCAGCAGCCGTTCGTTGATGTCGAGCACGATGCCGATCACCGCCGGCTTGCCCTGATGGTGGATCAGGCGGCTGTGCACCTCGGCGTAGCTCGCCGATCCGTCCTTGCGGCGCATCCGCAGGCTGTAGCGCATTTCGACGATATTCTCGGCGAAGCGCCGCCGGATCTGCGCGCGGATGCGGTCGAATTCGTCCGGTTCCAGCAACTCCGCCAGCGGCTTGCCCGCCAGCTCGGCCAGATCGAATCCCAGCATCTCGGCGACCTTGGCGTTGGCGTACACCAGCCGGTCGTCCTGCATGATGTAGATGCCCGCCAGCGATTGCTCGACCAGCGCGCGGAAACGCCCCTCGGACTCGCCGTTGGCCACCCGGCGCAACCGCCCGACCAAACTCAGGACCAGCCCCGCCAGCAGCACGGCGCCGAGCGCGAGAACGGGCAGGTCGACGCCGGCCAGCACACCGCCGTCGGCAGCCAGCACCGGGCGGGAACACAACAGCAGACCGCAAGCCAGATGCCTCGGGCGCACAACCGGGCCGAACAGAAACACAGGTCATCCTCCGTGCCGATATAGCAGTCTTACTGCCACCATACCGTTGTAGTTATGGGGGCGATTGTAAGCAAACATCATTGCCCGGCGTCAACACCGGATGCGACATGAGCATGGAGCACCGGACGACACGCTCTATAATTGCCTCCTTTCCGGCATTTCAACGGCTCCCCCGTCCTCCTCCACGATGGCCATCCCCGCTCCCGCCCTGCCCCTGCCCGCCCAGAAACTCGTCTCCGGCTCCTTGCCGCCCGGCGCCGATGCCGCCCGGCTGGCGCAACTGGCGCGCGCGGCCGGCACGCCGCTGCTGGTGCTGGCGGAAGACGCCCAGAACGCCCGCCGGCTGGTGGACGAAATCCCCTTTTTCGATCCGCAACTGGCCGTCGCGCTGCTGCCGGACTGGGAAACCTTGCCCTACGACCATTTCTCCCCGCACGCCGATCTGGTGTCCGAGCGGCTGGCCACACTCTGGCGCATCCGCAACCGCCAGGCCGACGTGGTGGTGGCGCCGGTGGCGACCGCGATGGCGCGGCTCGCCCCGGTCGAGTACCTGGCCGGCCGCACCTTCTTCCTCAAGGCCGGCGACCGGCTCGACGCCGAGCGGCTGCGCGCCGACCTGATCGCCGCCGGCTACAGCCACGTCACCCAGGTCTACGCGCCGGGCGAATTCTCGATCCGCGGCGGGCTGATCGACCTGTTCCCGACCGGCTCGCAACTGCCCTACCGCATCGACCTGTTCGATCAGGACATCGAATCGCTGCGCACCTTCGATGTCGACACCCAGCGCACCGTCTACCCGGTCAACGAGATCCGCCTGTTGCCGGCGCGCGAATTCCCGACCGACGAGGCCGGCATCAATGCCTTCCGCGGCCATTTCCGCGAAATGTTCGAGGGCGACCCGTCGCGCAGCCCGCTGTACAAGGACGTATCCAACGGCCTCACCCCGCCCGGCATCGAATACTGGCAACCCTTGTTCTTCGAGCGCACCGACACCCTGTTCGATTACGTCGGCGACGCGGCGCTGGTGGTGCAGGCCGGCGACACGCTGGCCGCCGCCGAAGGCTTCTGGCGCGAAGTCGAAGGCCGCTTCGCCATGCTGCGCGGCGACCCGGCCCGCCCCATCCTGCCGCCGCCGGCGCTCTACCTGCGCCCGGACGAACTGATGGGCCGGCTCAAGCCCTACCCGCGCGTCGAACTGGCCGCCGAAGGCGCGCCCGATCCGGCCGCCTCCACGCTGCCGGCGCTGGAAGTCGACCGCCGCGCCGACAATCCGGTCACCCGGCTGGCCGATTTCTGCGCCGGCTACCCCGGCCGCGTGCTGGTGCTGGCCGAAAGCCTCGGACGGCGCGAGACCCTGCAGCAGTTCCTCAAGGAATACGGCCTCGCCCCTCAGCCTTTCGACGACCTGGCCGCCTTCCGCGCCGGCAGCGCCCGGCTTGGGCTGGCCGCCGGCATGCTGGGGCGCGGCTTCATCGACACGGCGAACGCCATCGCCTACGTGACCGAGGCCGAGCTCTACCAGCATGTCGCCCGCAGCGCGCGCCAGCTGAAAAAACGCAGCAATACCGACGCGATGCTGCGCGACCTGGCCGAGGTCAAGATCGGCGACCCGGTGGTGCACGAAGACCACGGCATCGGCCGCTACCTCGGACTGGTGTCGATGGATCTGGGCGAGGGCGAAACCGAGCTGATGCAGCTCGAATACGCCGACGGCGCCAAGCTCTACGTGCCGGTGGCGCAACTGCACCTGATCTCGCGCTACGCCGGCGTGGCCGCCGACAACGTCCAGCTGACCCGGCTCGGCTCGCCCCAGTGGGAAAAGGTGAAGAAACGCGCGGCCGAAAAAGCGCGCGACACCGCCGCCGAACTCTTGAACCTGTATGCCCAGCGCGCCGCGCGCGAGGGATTCGCCTTCCCGCTCAGCCCGCACGACTACGACGCCTTCGCCGCCGGCTTCGGCTTTGACGAAACTGCCGACCAGCAGGCAGCGATCGAAGCGGTGATCGACGACATGACCTCGGGCCGGCCGATGGACCGGCTGGTGTGCGGCGACGTCGGCTTCGGCAAGACCGAGGTCGCGCTGCGCGCCGCCTTCGTCGCGGTGATGGCCGGTAAACAAGTCGCCGTGCTGGTGCCGACCACGTTGCTGGCCGAGCAGCACGCGCAGAACTTCGCCGACCGCTTCGCCGACTGGCCGGTCAAAATCGCCGAACTGTCACGCTTCAAGAGCGGCAAGGAACTGAAGGCCGCGCTGGCGGGGCTGGCCGACGGCTCGGTCGACATCGTCATCGGCACCCACCGGCTGGTGCAGCCGGACGTCGAGTTCGCCCGGCTCGGGCTCGTCATCATCGACGAGGAGCACCGCTTCGGCGTGCGGCAGAAGGAACAGCTCAAGCGCCTGCGCGCCAACGTCGACGTGCTGACGCTGACCGCCACCCCGATTCCGCGCACCTTGGCGATGTCGCTCGAAGGGCTGCGCGACTTCTCGGTGATCGCCACCGCGCCGAGCCGGCGCCTAGCGGTCAAGACCTTCGTCAGCCACGCCAACAACGGCGTGATCCGCGAGGCGGTGCTGCGCGAGCTCAAGCGCGGCGGCCAGGTGTTCTTCCTGCACAACGACGTCGAAACCATCGAGAACCAGCGCGAACGGCTGGCCGAACTGCTGCCCGAGGCGCGCATCGGCGTCGCCCACGGCCAGCTGCGCGAGCGCGAACTGGAACAGGTGATGCGCGACTTCACCCAGCGCCGCTTCAACCTGCTCTTGTGCAGCACCATCATCGAAACCGGCATCGACATCCCCAATGCCAACACCATCATCATCCACCGCGCCGACAAGTTCGGCCTGGCGCAGCTGCACCAGCTGCGCGGCCGCGTGGGGCGTTCGCACCATCAGGCCTACGCCTATCTGTTGACGCAGGAAACGGTCAGCCGCGACGCGCAGAAGCGGCTGGAGGCGATCCAGATGATGGAGGACCTCGGCAGCGGCTTCTATCTGGCGATGCACGACCTGGAAATCCGTGGTGCCGGCGAGGTGCTGGGCGAAGGC
>JASLDQ010000136.1 GCA_030151505.1 Chromobacteriaceae bacterium | reverse complement strand
CCTCGATGGTCATGTTCGGCGGCGTCGGCATCAACCCGCAGATCGCCCAGCTGCGCAAGCGGGTCGACATTCTGGTCGCCACGCCGGGCCGTCTGCTCGACCACGTGCAGCAGGGCACGCTGGACCTGTCCCACGTCGAGATCCTGGTGCTGGACGAAGCCGACCGCATGCTCGACATGGGCTTCATCCGCGACATCCGCAAGGTGCTGGCGCTGCTGCCGAAACAGCGGCAGAACCTGCTGTTCTCCGCCACCTTCTCCGACGAGATCAAGGCGCTGGCCGACGGCCTGCTCAACTCGCCGGCCATGATCGAAGTGGCGCGCCGCAATGCCACCGCCGACACCATCGGCCAGACCATCTACCCGGTCGACCGCGAGCGCAAGCGCGAGCTGCTGACCCATCTGATCCGCGAGAAGAACTGGCACCAGGTGCTGGTGTTCACCCGCACCAAGCACGGCGCCAACCGCCTGGCCGAACAGCTGTCCAAGGACGACATCCCGGCGATGGCCATCCACGGCAACAAGAGCCAGTCGGCCCGCACCCGCGCGCTCTCCGAGTTCAAGTCCGGCGAACTGCAGGTGCTGGTAGCGACCGACATCGCCGCGCGCGGCATCGACATTTCCGAGCTGCCCTACGTGGTCAACTTCGAGCTGCCCAACGTGCCGGAAGACTATGTGCATCGCATCGGTCGTACCGGCCGCGCCGGCGCCGAGGGCGAGGCATCGTCGCTGGTGTGCATCGACGAACACAAGCTGCTGGCCGATATCGAGAAGCTGATCAAGCGTCCGCTGCCGAAGGAAGTCGTCTCCGGCTTTGAACCCGACCCGACCATCAAGGCCGAACCCATCCTGCAGGGCGGGAATCGCGGTCGCGGTCAGGGCGGTGGTCGTGGCCAGCAAGGCGGCGGTCGCAGTCCGCAGGGCCAGGGCCGTTCCGGCGGCGGCAACGGCGCGGGGCAGGGCCGTCCGCGTTCGCCGGCATCGGGCAGCGCCAAGCCGGCGACGCATCGCTCCGGCGGCCGTCACCACTGATTGCTGCGCGTTCACGCACCGAAAAAGCCGCCTCAAGGGCGGCTTTTTTGCGTCGCTCACCCTCGGGCGGGTCACCGGGAATTTTTCGGTGTCTTGGCTGCTTTCGAGCGCGGTGGCAGCGGGCGGCCGCACCACTGCTGTGCGTGCCGTCGATGAATTGGACTACTATCTTTACCTTCCGTTTTTTCTGGCCGGCCTTCACGCGCGGTTTTCCTTGCCGGAGTCATGTCGATGCCCGTGTCGGACAGTCTGAAAGCCCTGCTCATCGTGCTGGTGTGGGGCGTCAATTTCGTGGTGATCAAGTGGGGCGTGGCCGGCGTGCCGCCGCTGCTGCTGGGGTGCCTGCGTTTCGTGCTGGCGGCATTCCCGGCGGTGCTGCTGGTGCCGCGCCCCAAGCTGCCGTGGCGCTGGCTGGCGGCCTACGGCCTGACCGTCGGCGTCGGCCAGTTCGGCCTGCTGTTCTCGGCGATTCACGCCGGCATGCCGGCCGGGCTGGCTTCGGTCGTGCTGCAATCGCAGGCCTTTTTCACCCTGATGCTGGCTGCGCTGCTGCTGGGCGAACGCTGGCACGCCAGCCAGCTGGCCGGGTTGCTCTGCGCGGCGCTGGGGCTGGGGCTGATCGGCCAGAGCCACGGCGAAGGCATGACGCTGGCCGGCTTCGGCCTGACCCTGGCCGCCGCCGTGTGCTGGGCACTGTCGAATATCGTGGTACGCAAGATTTCGCAGCGGCCGGAGGGCGCGCCGGACATGGTGGGGCTGGTGGTGTGGTCCAGCCTGGTGCCGCCGCTGCCTTTCTTGGGGCTGTCGCTGGCGCTGGAAGGACCGGACAAGGTCCTGGCCGCCCTGAGCGGGTTCGGCGGCCAGTCGCTGTTCACGGTGGCCTATCTGGCTTTCGGGGCGACCCTGCTCGGCTACAGCCTGTGGAGCGGCCTGCTGTCGCGTCATCCGGCCAACAAGGTGGCGCCGTTCTCCCTGCTGGTGCCGCTGGTCGGCCTCCTATCTGCCGGATTGCTGCTGGGCGAACGGCTGACCTTGTGGCAGGGGCTGGGGAGTGTCTTGCTGCTGGCCGGACTGGTCATCAACCTGTTCGGCGGAAAGTTGCTGGCGTGGCTGGCGGCCCGGCGCGCGGGGCAGGTGGCATCCTGATCCCGCTCAAGCGTGCCGCCGGTTGCGGCAAGCGGCGCCAGACCAGAACGGACGCACAAGGCGTCCGTTTTTCATCGTCGCGCCGCCCGGTCGGCAGCGGGCGGCGCGGGAATCAGAAGTTCAGGCCGGCACTGGCATAGACGCCGTCGGCCAGCGTCAGGTCGCGGCGGCTGTCGTCGCGCTCGACCTTGGCGTAGCGGTAGCCGACGTCCAGCTGCAGCGGCTTGAACGGACGGAAGGCGACGCCGACCGAGCTGTCCTGATACTGGTGAACCGAGCCGCTGGCGGTGCTGCTGCCCGCCACCCAGCCCTGGGCATACAGGCCGACCCTGTCCCCCATCAGCTTCACGTCGATGCGGCCGCCCAGCGGGAAGGCCATCGCGTAGCCGTCCGAATTGAGATAGGTGGCGCGCGCGCCGGCCGACACCAGCACCGCGTCACCCAGCGGCAGCGAGGCGGTCAGGCCGAGGCTGGCGCTTTCACCGCGGTGTTCGTTCTTGAGCCAGTCGGCATTGAAACCGAGGCCGCCGCTGGTCTGGCTGTAGCTGGCGCCGTGGAAGTTGTCGCCGCCGGTGATCAGCAGCGAGCCGGCGAAGGCCGCCGGGGCGGACAGGAGGGCGGCGAGGACGAGGGGAAGGGAGTGCTTCATGGTGATGCCTTGCTTCTTGGTAAAAACGGGACAAGCGGGAACAACGGACAAACGGAGCCATCGGCTCCGTTTGTCACTGGATGGCGGACCCGGGTGTTCAGGCCAGAACCATCACCGCATCGGCTTCCACCAGCGCGCCGCGCGGCAGGCTGGCCACGCCGATGGCGGCGCGGGCCGGGTAGGGCTCGACGAAGTACTGGCTCATCACGGTGTTGAAGGTGCCGAAGTTCGACAGGTCGGTCAGGAAGGCGTTGAGCTTGACGATGTCGTTGAGCGAGCCCCCGGCGGCTTCGCACACGGCCTTCAGGTTCTTGAACACTTGGTGCGCCTGTTCCTCGAAGCCGCCTTCGACGAACTGCATCGTGGTCGGATCAAGCGGGATCTGGCCGGACACGTAGACCGTGCCGTTGACGGCGACGGCTTGCGAGTAGGCGCCGATGGCGGCCGGGGCGTTGTCCGAATGGATGATGGTTTTGCTCATGTTTCAGGTTCCTCTTTCAGAAAAATTGTCAGCAAATCGTTGAGAAAGCGCTGGCCCTGCAAGGTCGGGGCCAGCCGGGTCAGGTCGCGCTCGATCAGCCCGCGCCGCTCGGCCTCCTGCAGTTCGCGGCCGATGGCGGCCAGCGGCAGGCCGGTCCGTTCGCTGAACTGCGCCAGCTCGAAGCCGCCGGTCAGCCGCAGCGCGTTCATCATGAACTCGAACGGCAGGGCCGACACGTCGACCTGCTGCTCGGTCTGCACCGGTTCGCCGCGTTCGGCGGCGGCCAGATAGGAGGCCGGCTGCTTGTGGCGCATCTGCCGCAGCACGCGGTCGTGCAGCGACAGCTTGCCATGCGCGCCGGCGCCGATGCCCAGGTAGTCGCCGAAGGTCCAGTAGTTGAGGTTGTGGCGGCTCTGGCGGCCGGGTTTGGCGAAGGCCGAGGTTTCGTAATGGTCGTAGCCGGCGGCCGCCAGCCGGGCTTCGATCGCCTCCTGCATGTCGGCCGAAACGTCGTCGTCCGGCAGGTTGGCCGGCGGCTGCACCGCGAACAGCGTGTTCGTTTCCAGCGTCAGGTGATAGGCCGACAGGTGGGTGGGGCCGAAGCCGACCGCCGTGTCGATGTCGGCCAGTGCCTGTTCGATCGTCTGGTCCGGCAGCGCGTACATCAGGTCGAGATTGAAGTTGTCGAACAGGCGCGCGGCGATTTCGACCGCGCGGCGGGCCTCGACGCCGTCGTGCACCCGGCCGAGGGCTTTCAGGAATCCATCGTCAAAGCTCTGGATGCCGATCGACAGCCGGTTGATGCCGGCGGCACGGTAATCGCGGAACTTGTCGGCCTCGAAGGTGCCGGGGTTGGCCTCGAGCGTGATCTCGGCGTCCGGGTCGATCTTCAGGCGCGCGTTCAGCGCGGTCAGCAGGCGGTCGAGCGCGGCGGCCGAGAACAGGCTGGGCGTGCCACCGCCCATGAAGATGGTCTTGATCCGCCGGCCCCAGATCTGCGGCAGCGCGGTTTCGGCGTCGCGGATCAGCGCGTCGACGTAGCGCTGCTCGTCAAAGCTCGAATTGACCGCATGCGAATTGAAATCGC
>JASLDQ010000027.1 GCA_030151505.1 Chromobacteriaceae bacterium | reverse complement strand
AAGATGATGCAGGGCGAATTCTTCTTGGCGTTCTCGAACATGTCGCGCACGCGGGCCGCGCCCACGCCGACGAACATCTCGACGAAATCGGAACCGGAGATCGAGAAGAACGGCACCTTGGCTTCGCCGGCGATGGCCTTGGCCAGCAGCGTCTTACCGGTACCCGGCGAACCGCACAGCAGGATGCCGCGCGGAATGCGGCCGCCGAGGCTCTGGTAACGCGACGGATCGCGCAGGTAATCGACGATTTCCTTCACTTCCTCTTTGGCCTCGTCGCAACCGGCAACGTCGGCAAAAGTGATGGTGTTGGTTTCCTGATCCAGCATCTTGGCGCGGCTCTTGCCGAAGCTGAACGCCCCACCCTTGCCACCGCCCTGCATCTGGCGCATGAAGAACACCCACACGCCGATCAGCAGCAGCATCGGGAACCAGCTGATGAACACGCTCATCAGCATCGACGGTTCTTCTTCCGGCTTGGCGGAGAAACGCACGTTGTTCTTGATCAGGTCGTTGACCAGTTGCGGGTCATAAGGAGCGTAGGTGGTGAAGCTTCCGCCACCGGTCAGCTTGCCCTTGAGCCATTGCCCGCGCAGCGGATGGCCTTCGATGGTGACGGACTGCACTCGTCCGGACTCCACGTCCTGGACGAATTGCGAGTATTCGACCAGGTTCTGCGTGTCCTGGCGCTTGCTGAACTGGTTGAACACGGTCATCAGAACCAGACCGATGATCACCCAGATCGCGATGTTCTTGCCGATATTGTTCAAGTCCGGACTCCTTGTGCCGTACGGCGGCGCTTGTCGCGCAAATGATTAATCCGATTGTAAACGCTGGACTATGCGCTGTCAGCGCAATCCCTTGCCCAGCAGATAGATCTCGGTCGAACGATCCCGCGAAGCCTTGGGTTTGCGCGAGACGACCTCGGAGAAGCTTTCGCGCATGGCCTTGAGATAGTTGTTGAATTCGGACCCCTGAAACACTTTGACGAGAAAATTGCCGCCCGGTTTCAGATGCTGGCAGGCGAATTCCAGCGCCAGCTCGCACAGATGGGCCGAGCGGGCCTGGTCGATGGTGCTCATTCCGCTCATATTGGGGGCGATGTCGCTGATCACAAGGTCGACCAGCCGGCCGTCCAGCAATTCGACGAAACGGTCGAGCACGTCGTCATCACGAAAATCGCCCTGAATGAAATCGACCCCCGGGATGGGGTTCATCTCGAGAATATCGAGCGCAAACACCCTGCCCTTGTCGCCGGCCAGATTGACCGCCACCTGCGACCAGCTGCCCGGCGCCGAGCCGAGGTCGACCACCACCATGCCCGGCCGGATCAGCTTGTCCTTGTCGTTGATCTCCAGCAACTTGTAGGCGGCACGTGAGCGGTAGCCGTCCTTCTGCGCCATATGCACCCAGTGGTCATGGACATGTTCATTGAGCCAGGCCGCGCTGGTCTTGGATCGGGCCATACAGTAAAATCGCCTTTTGAAACTGATATTTGCAGAATAAACAATGAAGATCGAACTCGCGCCAGATCAGCGGCAGTACCTCAAGGGCCTCGCCCACAACCTGAATCCGGTCGTGATGATCGGCAACAACGGCCTGACCGACGCAGTCATCCGTGAAATCGCCATCAACCTGGACGCCCACGAACTGATCAAGGTCCGTGTGCAGGGTGACGACCGCGAAGCCCGCGTCGCCATTTACGAAAAAATCTGCGACGACCTCGACGCGGCGCAAGTCCAGCATATCGGCAAGCTGCTGGTGCTGTACCGCCCGTCCGACAAGCAGCGCATCGAGCTGCCGAAATCCAAGAAGAAGTAAGCCGGCCTTTTCACCGGTCATGCAACGGCGGCGAGTCTAGGGCTCGCCGCTTTGCTTTGCCTTAAAGTCCTTGCCCAAGCTTAAGACCCGCAGCGCCCGTGCACCAATCGGGAATCCCTATCGGGTCAATTGTCGCTGCGCACCACGTAGGCCAGTCCCATCAGGCTCTGCAGCAGCAGAATCAGGCTCGAAATCGCCTGCCAGGTCGCAAAGCCTCCGCCGAACACCCCTTCCGCCGCATTCACCGCGCCCGGCTTGAAGCCGGCCAGAATCGGCGTCACCGCGAAATGGTTGAGCAGGGTGCACAGCACCATCCCGACCAGCAGCCAGAACCCCATCTGCCGCACGCCACGCAGACCGTAGCGCCACAGGTATTCGAGCAGCAGGATCGCGCCGCAGACGATGCCGACCCAGGCCAGAGCGGCAAACATCCGGTTGGAGACCAGTCCTGCGCTCAGGCGGTCCAGCGCGCCATACAGGGTCGGAGCCACGATCAGGCCGGCGGTCCACATCCCGCCGATCCACAGGGTCTGCGCTATTGCGCGCAGGCACGCCAACACACCATCCATCTAATGCCTCCCGAAACCCTGGGCCGATAATGCACAAAGCATAATCAGGTCCGGTCCACGCGGCCAGTCCCGGCTGGTCAAACTCAGATGTATTTCACGTCCAGCACTTCGTATTCGCGGATGCCGCCGGGCGCCACCACCTCGGCCACGTCGCCGGCATGCTTGCCGATCAGCGCGCGGGCGATCGGTGAATTGACCGACACCTTGCGCACCTTGATGTCGGCCTCGTCGTCGCCGACGATCTGGTAGGTCACCTCGTCCTCGGACTCCAGATCCATCAGGTCGACCGTCGCGCCGAACACGATGCGGCCATCGGCGTCGAGCTCGGCCGGGTCGATGATCTGCGCATTGGACAGCTTGCCTTCCACTTCGGCGATGCGGCCCTCGATAAAACCCTGGCGCTCCTTGGCGGCGTCGTATTCGGCGTTTTCCGACAGGTCGCCGTGGCTGCGGGCTTCGGCAATCGCGGCGATCACTTCCGGACGCGCCACCGACTTCAGCTGCTGCAATTCGGCCTTGAGTTTTTCAGCACCAACCTTGGTCAATGGGATCTTGATCATCTCGTACTCCACGGTAGCGCGGCCGGGTTGCCCCGGCCGCGCGCACGATAAAAATGCGAGCCGCCGTCACGGGGACGGCGGCTCGGTGGGTTTGTCTGGTTGCGCGGAATTGTAAGGCAAACGCCGGGCGATTCAAAGCCCGGCGCGGGCCTTACGCGCCCTGTTGCGCGCTCTTGACCTCGGCGTGCAGCGACTGCAGCGAGTACGGCGTCAGCTGCTCGACCTGCGCGATGCCGACGCAGACCGCGCGGGCACCGGCCAGCGTGGTGTACTGCGGCACGCGCTGCTGCAGTGCATTGCGACGGATCGAATGGCTGTCGTGGATGGCCTGGCGCTTCTCGTCGACGGTGTTGATCACGATGGCGATTTCGCCGTTCTTGACCATGTCAACGATGTGCGGACGGCCTTCGGCCACCTTGTTGACCACCTTGACGCTCAGACCGGCTTCGGTGATCACCTTGGCGGTGCCGCGGGTCGCCACCAGCTCGAAGCCGCTGTCGATCAGTTGGCGGGCCACCTCGACCACGCCGGCCTTGTCCGAGTCGCGCACGCTCAGGAACACCTTGCCCGATTCCGGCAGACGGTCGCCGGCGCCGAGCTGGGCCTTGACGAAGGCTTCGGCGAAAGTCGGACCCACGCCCATCACTTCACCGGTCGACTTCATTTCCGGCCCGAGGATGGTGTCTACGCCCGGGAACTTGATGAAGGGGAACACCGCCTCCTTGACCGCGAAGTACGGGGGGATGATTTCGCCGTGGATGCCCTGCGCGTCCAGCGAGATGCCGGCCATGCAGCGGGCCGCCACCTTGGCCACGTCACGGCCGGTCACCTTGGACACGAACGGCACGGTACGCGAGGCGCGCGGGTTCACTTCCAGCACGAAGATGGTGTCGCCCTGGACGGCAAACTGCACGTTCATCAGGCCGACCACGTTGAGCGCCTTGGCCATCGCCACGGTCTGGCGGCGGATTTCGTCCTGCACCTCGGCGGACAGGCTGTACGGCGGCAGCGAGCAGGCCGAATCGCCGGAGTGAACCCCGGCCTGTTCGACGTGCTGCATGATGGCGCCGATCACCACGCGCGTGCCGTCGCTGATCGCGTCGACGTCGACCTCGATCGCGTCGTTGAGGAAGCGGTCGAGCAGCACCGGGCTGTCGTTCGATACCTTGACCGCCTCGCGCATGTAGCGCTCCAGGTCGGCCTGCTCGTGCACGATCTCCATCGCGCGGCCGCCCAGCACATAGGACGGACGCACCACCAGCGGGTAGCCGATTTCGGCGGCCAGCCGGATCGCCTCCTGCGGGTTGCGCGCGGTGCGGTTGGGCGGCTGCTTGAGGTTGAGCTGCTGCAGCATCTGCTGGAAGCGCTCGCGGTCCTCGGCGCAGTCGATCATGTCCGGGGTGGTGCCGATGATGGGCACGCCGTTGGCTTCCAGCGCGCGGGCGAGCTTCAGCGGGGTCTGGCCGCCGTACTGCACGATCACGCCCCACGGGTTTTCCACCTTGACGATTTCCAGCACGTCTTCCAGCGTCAGCGGCTCGAAGTACAGGCGGTCGGAGGTGTCATAGTCGGTCGACACGGTTTCCGGGTTGCAGTTGACCATGATGGTCTCGAAGCCGGATTCGCGCAGGCTCAGCGCGGCGTGCACGCAGCAGTAGTCGAACTCGATGCCCTGGCCGATGCGGTTCGGCCCGCCGCCCAAGACCATGACCTTCTTCTTGTCGGTCGGCTGCGATTCGCACTCTTCCTCGTAGGTCGAGTACATGTAGGCGGTGTTGGTGGCGAACTCGGCCGCGCAGGTATCGACGCGCTTGTACACCGGATGCAGCTTCAGCGCCCAGCGGCGGTTGCGCACCGCGCCCTGGTCGACGCCCAAAAGGGCGCCGAGGCGGCGGTCGGAGAAGCCCTTGCGCTTGAGGCGGCGCAGGGTGTCGTAGTCGAGGCTGTCCAGCCGCGCGCCGCGCAGGGTGTTCTCTTCGCGCACGATGTCTTCGATCTGCACGAGGAACCACGGATCGATGGCCGACACGTCAAACACGTCCTGCA
Source organism: Chromobacteriaceae bacterium (assembly GCA_030151505.1). Lineage (GTDB taxonomy): Bacteria > Pseudomonadota > Gammaproteobacteria > Burkholderiales > Aquaspirillaceae > JASLDQ01. The sequence continues at coordinate 2,277 of JASLDQ010000027.1, read as the reverse complement.
CGCTCAGGCCGGCGCGGAAGGCATCGGCCACGTACAGGATGCGGTCCGGCCCCGGCGCGCCGAGCTCGGCGCGGATCACGTCGATGTCGCTGCTGGCTTCGTCAAAACCGGCCAGGCCGGTCTCGAGGCCGCGCAGCGCCTTCTGCATCGATTCCTGGATGCTGCGGCCCATCGCCATCACTTCGCCGACCGACTTCATCTGGGTGGTCAGGCGGTCGTTGGCCTGCGGGAACTTCTCGAAGGCGAAACGCGGGATCTTGGTGACGACGTAGTCGATCGACGGCTCGAACGAAGCCGGGGTCGCGCCGCCGGTGATGTCGTTCTTGAGTTCGTCCAGCGTGTAGCCGACCGCCAGCTTGGCGGCGACCTTGGCGATCGGGAAGCCGGTGGCCTTGGACGCCAGCGCCGACGAGCGCGACACGCGCGGGTTCATTTCGATCACGATCAGGCGGCCGGTGGTCGGCTCGACCGCGAACTGCACGTTGGAACCGCCGGTATCGACGCCGATCTCGCGCAGCACCGCCAGCGAGGCGTTACGCATGATCTGGTATTCCTTGTCGGTCAGGGTCTGCGCCGGAGCGACGGTGATCGAGTCGCCGGTGTGCACGCCCATCGGGTCGAAGTTCTCGATCGAGCACACAATGATGCAGTTGTCGTTTTTGTCGCGCACGACTTCCATCTCGTACTCTTTCCAGCCGAGCATGGATTCTTCGATCAGCAGTTCGTGGGTCGGGCTGGCCTCGAAGCCGCGCTCGCAGATGGCGAGGAATTCTTCGCGGTTGTAGGCGATGCCGCCGCCCGAGCCGCCCATAGTGAAGGACGGACGGATGATGGTCGGGAAGCCCAGCTCGGCCTGGATGGCCAGCGCCTCTTCCATGGTGTGGGCGACAGTCGAACGCGAGCATTCCAGCCCGATCTTCTGCATCGCCAGCTTGAACTTGTCGCGGTCCTCGGCCTTGTCGATGGCCTCGACCGACGCGCCGATCAGCTCGACGTCGAACTTGTCGAGCACGCCGTGCTTGGCGAGGTCGAGCGCGCAGTTGAGCGCGGTCTGGCCACCCATGGTCGGCAGCACCGCGTCCGGGCGCTCCTTCTCGATGATCTTGGCGACCATCTGCCAGGTGATCGGCTCGATGTAGGTGACGTCGGCCATGTTCGGGTCGGTCATGATCGTGGCCGGGTTCGAGTTGACCAGGATGACCTTGTAACCCTCTTCACGCAGGGCCTTGCAAGCCTGCGCGCCGGAGTAGTCGAATTCGCACGCCTGGCCGATGACGATGGGGCCGGCGCCGATGATCAGGATGCTCTTGAGGTCTGTGCGTTTTGGCATTGCTGTATGTCCTGCAGGATTTTTGATTCGCTAATTTTGAAACCGGGGTCGCTCAGCCGAGGCTGGCGCCGGCGAGCTTGGCGCCGAAGCCGAGAAACATCGCGCCCACGCCGCCGGCCATGCCGGCCGCGAGCTTGCGGCGGCGGCGGAAGCCGTCGGCCACCCGCGCGCCGATCAGGATCACGGCGGTCAGGTAGCTGGCGCTGAAGAACTGCACGATGGCGCCCAGCATCAGGAAGGTCAGGGCCGGATACGGATAGGCCGGATCGACGAACTGGATGAAGAACGAGATGAAGAACAGGATGGCCTTGGGGTTCAGCAGACTGATGAACAGCGCCTTGCGGAACGGCTGCCCCAGCCCCGCGCGGGCAGGCTCGACGGCCGCGCTACCCGTCGGGGCGCGCAGGCCGCGCCAGGCGCCGCGCAGCATGCTCAATCCAACCCAGGCCAGATAGGCCGCGCCAGCGTACTTGAGCACGGCGAACAGCGCCGGGGTGGTCTTGAGCACCGCCGCGACGCCGGTGGCGGACAGCAGCATCAGGATCAGGTCGCCGACGAACACGCCGCACGCGCCCTGAAAACCGGCGCGCACACCACGGCTGCCGGCGACCGACAGCACGTAAAGCGAGTTCGGCCCCGGCAGCAGGATGATGAAGATCGTGCCGAGGACGTAGGTCGTGAGGTCGGTGATGCCGAACATGCCGGGCTCCTTGTTGCGCTTACTGCTTGGCGGTACGCATGGCCGCGATGAAACGGTCAAACAGGTAGGCGACGTCGTGCGGACCGGGGCTCGCTTCCGGGTGCCCCTGGAAGGAGAAGGCCGGACGGTCGGTCAGGGCGATGCCCTGCACGGTCTGGTCGAACAGGCTGCGGTGGGTGATGCGCACGTTGGCCGGCAGACTGGTCTCGTCGACCTGGAAGCCGTGGTTCTGGCTGGTGATCATCAC
>JASLDQ010000024.1 GCA_030151505.1 Chromobacteriaceae bacterium | reverse complement strand
CCGCACCGGGTGGTGATCGGCGACCGTGGCCTGAAGGAAGGCAAGGTGGAGTACCAGCACCGCCGCGATGCCGAAGCGACCAGCGTGGCCGTGGGCGACATCGCCGCCGTGATCAAGGCGAAGCTGAATCCGGCCTGAGGTCCGGTGTGTCCGGCCGTGGCCGGCGGCCTCTGCTGACGGCGGCCGGTTTCGCGGACCCGTTCCCGAATCAGCCGCCCCTGTCGCGTTTTCGCGCGGCATGGGCGGTTTGGCTTTTTTGGCGGTCTCTGCAACACTGCAAAAGTGCCTTTTCCGTCGGAACGTCCATTCATGTCCCTGTATCGCGCCATCCTGTTTGCCGTGCTGTGTCTGGCGGCTTCCTTCGTCCGCGCGGGCGCCCAGCGCGAGGAGGCGCTGAGCGCGAGCGTGGCGAGCGCGATGCGGTCGTCGATCGACAACCCCAATCCCCCGCGGCTGGTGTTTGCCCGGCAGGACGAGGGCGAGGCCTGGCTGCAGGACATGTCGCGCCGGCTGGCGCGGCGGATGCCGGACGCCTGGGCGCGCGAGCGCTTGCTGACCCGGGTGCATTACGAGGCGACCCGGGCCGGGCTGGACCCGCAGCTGGTGCTCGGACTGATTCAGGTCGAGAGCGGGTTCAGGCAGTATGCGGTGTCGTCGGCCGGCGCACGCGGGCTGATGCAGGTGATGCCGTTCTGGGTCCGCTCGATCGGCGCGCCGAACCACAATCTGTTCGATCCGACCCAGAACCTGCGCTACGGCTGCACCATCCTGCGCCACTACCTCGACCTTGAGCGCGGCAATCTGTTTCGTGCGCTGGGGCGCTACAACGGTAGCCTGGGCCGGGCCGACTATCCCAACCTGGTGCATGCGGCGTGGCGGCAATGGCGCTGGGAGCCGCCGCTGCGGACGGCGGCGGCCGGCTAGCCTGATCCGGCCCGGAGCGGCCAAGAGGGGAATGAGAAAGCGCGAACCGTGTTCGCGCTTTTTTGTGGCTCCGGCTCCGACGGTCGGGATTTACTTGGCGACCACCACGGTGCCGATCAGCCGGTCGTGCAGCAGGCGTCTGTCCCGGTCCAGCCACATCCACGCCAGCGGCAGCAGGAAGACCACCGTCGCCAGCCAGCCAGCCCAGCGCTGGGCCGGGTTGTAGTGCGCCCAGGTCCAGGCCGGCAGCAGCGGGCCGTAGAACAACAGGGCGAGTCCCAGGCGCTTGGCGACGTCGGCCCAGCCGAGCCGGCTGCCGTCGCGGGCGCGCACCAATTGCAGCTTCCAGGTCTTCATCGCCAGCGTCTGGCCTGCGCACGTCCAGCACCAGCCGAAGTAGCCGTACATCACCGCCAGCAGGAACAGCTGATACAGCACGGTCAGCCACAGCGGCGTGCCGAGCAGGGCGAACAGCGGCTGGAAAGCCACGCCGGCGACGAACAGGACAGCCAGCAGCAGGAGGCCATCGTAGGCGAGGCTGCCCAAGCGACGCAGCCGTCCGGCAGGAAGAAAATCGGGAGTGGTCATGCGTGCGGCCTGCAGGAAAAAGGGGAATTGTAGCGGGATAGCCGGCGCGGCTGCAGCCGTGTCCGCCGGGAGCGGCCGCGCCCCTGCCGGCACCGGTAATTGCCCGGCAGGGGCGACCCTTGCCGGTGGCCGATTACAGCCGATATTGCAAGGCACAAATTCCTTGACCATGGTTTGTCATATCAGCTAAGGTCATTGGTTACAAAGGCATGAATTGGCATCAATGTAGAGGCTGAAAACAATGGTAATTTCCGGCGCCGAAATCGTAGCGCGCTGCTTGCAGGAAGAAGGAGTCGAATTCGTTTTTGGCTACCCCGGCGGAGCAGTTCTTGAAATCTACGACGCAATCTTCAAGCAGGATGCGTTCAAGCATGTACTGGTAAGGCACGAACAGGCGGCCGTACACGCGGCCGACGGTTATTCGCGTTCCAGCAAGAAGGTCGGCGTCGCGCTGGTGACGTCCGGCCCCGGCGCCACGAATGCCATTACCGGCATCGCCACCGCCTATCTGGATTCGATCCCGATGGTGGTCATTTCCGGTCAGGTCGCCACGCCGGCCATCGGGCTGGATGCCTTCCAGGAAGTCGACATGGTCGGCATCACCCGGCCGTGCGTGAAGCACAACTTCCTGGTCAAGGACGTCAACGAGCTGGCCGCCACGTTCAAGAAGGCGTTCTACATCGCCCAGACCGGCCGTCCCGGTCCAGTGGTGATCGACATCCCCAAGGACGTGACCCAGGCGCTGACCGAGTTCAGCTACCCGGATACCGTCAGCATCCGTTCCTACCAGCCGGCCGGCCGCGGCCATCCGGGCCAGATCAAGAAGGCCGCGCAGCTGATCGCCGAGGCCAAGCGCCCCTTCATCTACGTTGGCGGCGGCGCCGTGCTGGCCGATGCCTGCGAAGAAGTGCGCGAACTGGTGCGCATGATCAACGCCCCCTGTACCAACACCCTGATGGGGCTGGGTGCCTACCCGGCCACCGATCGCCAGTTCGTGGGCATGCTCGGCATGCACGGCACCTACGAAGCCAATATGGCGATGCAGTACTGTGACGTGCTGATCGCCGTCGGCGCGCGTTTCGACGACCGCGTCGTCAGCGTGCCGGAAAAATTCCTCGCCACGCCGAAAAAGATCGTCCACATCGACATCGACCCCAGCTCGATCGCCAAGCGGGTCAAGGTCGACATCCCCATCGTCGGCAACGTCAAGGATGTGCTGCAGGAACTCACCGACCTGCTCAAGCAGACCGGTGAACGTCCGGAAGCCGCCGCGCTGGATGCCTGGTGGCAGCAGATCGACGCATGGCGCGCGCCCAACTCGCTGTGGTACGAGCCGAGCAGCGAGCTGATCAAGCCGCAGTACGTGGTGGAAAAACTGTGGGAAGTGACCGGTGGCCAGGCCATCATCACGTCCGATGTCGGCCAGCACCAGATGTTCGCCGCGCAGTACTACAAGTTCGACGAGCCCAAGCGCTGGATCAATTCCGGCGGCCTCGGCACCATGGGCTTCGGCCTGCCGGCGGCCATGGGCGCGCAGCTGGCCAATCCGGACGCGGTCGTTGCCTGTATCACTGGCGAAGGCTCGATCCAGATGAACATCCAGGAACTTTCGACCTGCAAGCAGTACCACACCCCGGTCAAGGTCGTCAGCCTGAACAACCGCTATCTGGGCATGGTGCGGCAGTGGCAGGAGTTCTACTACGGCAACCGCTACTCCGAGTCCTACATGGATTCGCTGCCGGACTTCGTCAAGATTGCCGAGGCCTATGGCCACATCGGCTTCAAGGTCGAGAATCCGGCCGACGTCGAGCCGGTGCTGCGCGAAGCCTTCAGCGACAAGCTCAAGAACCGTCTGGTCTTCCTCGACTTCCGCACCGATCCGTCCGCCAACGTGTTCCCGATGGTCGGCAACGGCAAGGGCCTGAACGAAATGGACCTGCCGCCGCACATGCAGAACGATGCGGCCGCATCGGACCGCGACTACGGCAATCTGTGCTGAGCGGGAAGGAAAGAAAAGAATATGCGTCACATCCTCTCCATCCTGATTGAAAACGAAGCCGGCGCGCTGTCGCGCGTGGTGGGCCTGTTCTCCGCCCGCGGCTACAATATCGATTCGCTGACCGTCTCCACCACCGAAGATCCGACCCTGAGCCGGATGACCATCGTCACCCACGGGTCGGAAGACGTGATCGAGCAGATCACCAAGCAGCTCAACAAGCTGATCGAGGTGGTCAAGGTCATCGACCTCAACGAGTCCGAGCACATCGAGCGCGAACTGATGCTGATCAAGGTGCGCGCCTCCGGCAAGGACCGCGAGGAAATGAAGCGGATGGCGGACATCTTCCGTGGCCGCATCATCGATGTCACCGAAAAAACCTATACCGTCGAGCTCACCGGCACGAGCGAAAAACTCAGCGCCTTTATCGAGGCCCTGGACCGTACAGTGATCCTGGAAACGGTCCGCACCGGCGCTTCCGGCGTCGGCCGCGGTGAGCGGATCCTCAAAGTCTGATTTTGATATCGGCGAGGCAGTCGAGCGCAGGGGTAACCGGAACGCACCCGTTTCCACCCCGCGCCGCGCGCCTCGCCCCTTACCCAGCAAGGAAGCACCCATGAAGGTTTACTACGACAAAGACGCCGACCTCTCCATCATCAAGGGCAAGACGGTCGCCATCGTCGGCTATGGCTCGCAAGGCCACGCCCACGCCCAGAACCTGAAGGATTCGGGCGTCAACGTGATCGTCGGTCTGCGCAAGAGCGGCGCCTCCTGGGCCAAGGCCGAAGCGGCCGGCCACCAGGTCAAGGAAGTCGCCGACGCCGTCAAGGCCGCCGACGTGGTGATGATCCTGCTGCCGGACGAATCGCAGCCGGACGTGTACCGCGCCGAGATCGCCCCGAACCTGAAGGCCGGCGCCGCCCTGGCATTCGCCCACGGCTTCAATATCCATTACAACCAGATCGTGCCGCCGGCCAACGTCGACGTGATCATGGTCGCGCCGAAGGGCCCGGGCCACACCGTGCGCTCCGAATACGTCAAGGGCGGCGGCGTGCCGACCCTGATCGCCGTGTACCAGGACAACTCGGGCCGCGCCCGTGACATCGCCCTGTCCTATGCCGCTGCCAACGGCGGTACCAAGGGCGGCGTGATCGAAACCAACTTCCGCGAAGAAACCGAAACCGACCTGTTCGGCGAACAGGCCGTGCTGTGCGGCGGTGCCGTCGAACTGGTGAAGGCCGGCTTCGAAACGCTGGTGGAAGCCGGTTATGCGCCGGAAATGGCCTACTTCGAGTGCCTGCACGAACTGAAGCTGATCGTCGACCTGATGTACGAAGGCGGCATCGCCAACATGAACTACTCGATCTCGAACAACGCCGAATACGGCGAGTACGTGACCGGGCCGGAAGTCGTGACCAGCGAGACCAAGGCTGCGATGAAGAAGGCGCTGTACCGCATCCAGTCGGGCGAATACGCCAAGATGTTCATCCTCGAAGGCAAGACCAACTACCCGAGCATGACTGCCCGCCGTCGCCTGAACGCCGATCACCCGATCGAAGTGGTCGGTGCCCAGCTGCGCGCGATGATGCCGTGGATTGCCAAGAACAAGCTGGTCGACCAGTCGAAGAACTAAGCCTGTCGCCGCAGGCATGCAAAAAAGCCGGGAGATTCTCCCGGCTTTTTTATTGGCCAAAAACAGGTGGTGGCGTCAGGCCCGTATCCGTTGCGCCGGGCCGGTACGCGCCACCGGGCAGGGTGCGGCAAGCGGTCAGGCCATCGCCGTCGCGTATCCGTGCATCAAGCCCCGCGACCTTGTTGCCACCACAAAACGACGGGGTCTAGTTCGCCATCGTTTCGCCCAGCCGTACGGCCCTGGCCGGTTCCCAGTCGGGATTGAACTGCAGCGGGCCTTGCGGGAACAGCAACACCACGGTCGAGCCCAGCAGGAAACGGCCCATTTCCTCGCCCTGCTTGAGGGCAATGTCCTGCCCGCGATAGTCCCAGTGGCGCACCGTGTCGCTGCGCGGCGGATTGATCACGCCGTGCCAGACCGTGGCCATGCTGCCGACGATGGTGGCGCCGACCAGCACCAGCGCGAACTGGCCGTGGGGCGAGTCGAACAGGCAGACCACGCGCTCGTTGCGGGCGAACAGGCCGTCCACCCCGCGCGCGGTGGCCGGGTTGACCGAAAACAGCTCGCCCGGCACATAGCTCATCGACAGCAGGCGGCCGTCGCACGGCATGTGGATGCGGTGGTAGTCGCGCGGGCTCAGGTAGATGGTAGCGAACAGGCCGTCGTCGAACTGGCGCGCCAGTGCCTCGTCTCCGGCCAGCAACGCGCCGCTGCTGTAAGACTTGCCCTTGGCCTGGAAGATCTGGTTGCGTTCGATGCGGCCGAACTGGCTGATGGCGCCGTCGACCGGGCAGACCAGCGGCGCGGCCGCCAGCGGTCGCGCGCCGGGCTTGAGCGGGCGGGTGAAGAATTCGTTGAAACTGGCATAGGCGGCGGGGTCGCTGTCGGCCGCCTCCGCCATGTTGACGCCGTAGCGGGCGATGAAGCGGCGGATGGTCCAGTGGGTCAGCGCGCCGGCGCGTTGCCGGGCGAGCAAACCGAAGAGGCGGGTGATCAGCAGCTTGGGCAGGACGTGCTGCAGCAGGACGAAAAGGCGTTCGGACAAGGGAAATTCCCTGATCGGTCAAAGCCGGAAAGTATATCGTATCCGGTAGGCCGGGTCTGGCCGGGCGCGGACACGCCGCGCGCCAGAGTCTCCCGTCGCGTTACAATACGCCGAATTCGTATTCCACCTTGCCGGCGCTGCGGCGCCGTTGTACCTCTTCGGAAAGTGAAGATGCAGACTCCCGAACCCATTCGCCCGGAAAGATCGGCGCTTCGACGCCAGGGCATCTACCTGCTTCCCAACCTGTTCACGCTGGCGGCGCTGTTCGCCGGTTTCTACGCCATCGTGCAGGCGATGGGCAGCCACTTCGAGACCGCGGCCGTCGCCATATTCATCGCCATGATCCTCGACGGGCTCGACGGCCGGGTCGCGCGCATGACCCACAGCCAGAGCGCTTTCGGCGCCGAGTTCGACTCGCTGTCCGACATGGTCAGCTTCGGCGTCGCCCCGGCGCTGGTGTCCTATGAATGGATGCTGCACGGCTTCGGCAAGCTGGGCTGGGTCGTGGCCTTCATCTACTGCGCCGGTGCCGCGCTGCGGCTGGCGCGCTTCAACACCATGCTGGGCGTGGCCGACAAGCGCTGGTTCACCGGCCTGCCCAGCCCGGCCGCGGCCGCGCTGGTGGCCGGGCTGGTGTGGATCATCCATGCCTACCAGCTCGACGTGCCCTACATCGACTGGATCGCGCTGGTGTTCACCGGCTTTGCCGGTATCTCGATGGTGACCAACGTCAAGTTCTGGAGCTTCAAGGAACTGCACGTGCGGCAGAAAGTGCCCTTTGTCGCACTGCTGATCGTGGTGCTGCTGACCGTGCTGACCGCCTCGACCCCGCCCCTGGTGCTGTTCGGCTTCTTCGTGCTGTATGCGCTGTCCGGCTATGTGCTGGCGCTGGTGCGGCTGGCGCGCAAGAAGCCGGCGGTGCCGGCCGAGACGCCGGCCGACGGGGAGTCACGCTGACCGTCCCGCTCCGTGCTTGTGCGCCCCGGTTCGATGCCCGCCTTGTGCGGGCATTGTTTTGTCCGTTCGGCTGGTTGAATTGGACATAATGTCTAATTGAATGCGTATTTGACACGGATTTTTGAATTAATCGCCAGTTTTTTCGATTTTTGTTTGACTCAATGTCGAATTCTGGCGTACGTTAGCCCCATAACGACTGGAGACATGGCATGCAATTGGACATCGACCGTCTGATCGAGGATTTCGGGGGGCCGGCGGCCCTGTGTGAAGCGCTCAACCGCGCTTTCCCCGACGACATCGTCAGCCGGGCAGCCGTTTACAAATGGCGCGAGCGCGGCAGCCTGCCGCAGGTCCAGCTCAACAAGCTGGCCAGCCTCGCCGCCGCGGCCGGCCGCCACTTCAATCTCAACGACTACATCAAGGGCGCGCCCACGGCGCAGAAAACCGGGAGAAACAGCAGCATGAGCGATCGTTTGTACATCTTCGACACCACCTTGCGCGACGGCGAACAAAGCCCGGGCGCGTCGATGACCAAGGAAGAAAAAATCCGCATTGCCCGCCAGCTGGAAAAGCTCGGGGTCGACGTGATCGAAGCCGGTTTTGCCGCCGCCAGCCCGGGCGACGCCGACGCGATCCGCGCCATCGCCGAAGTCATCAAGGAGTCGACCGTCTGTAGTCTGGCGCGCGCCAACGAGAACGACGTGCGCGCCGCCGGCGAAGCGATCAAGCCGGCCGTCCGCGGCCGCATCCACACCTTCATCGCCACCAGCCCGATCCACATGGAGAAGAAGCTGCGCATGACGCCGAATCAGGTGGTCGAGGCGGCGGTCAAGGCGGTCAAGATCGCCCGCGAATATACCGACGATGTCGAGTTCTCGGCCGAGGACGCGGTCCGCTCGGACATGGACTTCCTCGTGCGCATCTTCGACGCGGTGATCCAGGCCGGCGCCAAGACCATCAACGTGCCCGACACCGTCGGCTACAGCATCCCGTCGGTGTGGCAGGAACACATGCGCACCCTGATCGCCCGCGTGCCCAACAGCGACAAGGTGATCTGGTCGACCCACTGCCACAACGACCTCGGCATGGCCGTGGCCAACTCGCTCGCCGCCGTGCAGGGCGGGGCCCGCCAGGTCGAATGCACCATCAACGGCCTGGGCGAGCGCGCCGGCAACGCCTCGCTGGAAGAAGTCGTGATGGCGATCAAGACCCGCCGCGACGTGTTCGGCCTCGAAACCCGCATCGACGCCACCCAGATCGTGCCGGCCTCCAAGCTGGTGTCGACCATCACCGGCTATCCGGTCCAGCCGAACAAGGCCATCGTCGGCGCCAACGCCTTCGCCCACGAATCCGGCATCCACCAGGACGGCGTGCTCAAGCACCGCGAGACCTACGAAATCATGTCGGCCGAATCGGTCGGCTGGTCGACCAACCGCCTGACGCTGGGCAAGCTCTCCGGCCGCAACGCCTTCAAGACCAAGCTGGCCGATCTCGGCATCGAGCTGGGCAGCGAGGAAGCGCTCAACGACGCCTTCGCCCGCTTCAAGGAACTGGCCGACCGCAAGCGCGAAATCTTCGACGAGGACCTGCACGCGCTGGTCAGCAACGAACTGGGCACCAAGGTGGCCGAGCAGTACAAGTTCGTGTCGCTCAAGGTCGAGACCGAAACCGGCGAGGCACCGCGCGCCGCCATCGTGTTCAACGACCAGGGCCGCGAGCAGCACGCCGAATCCGGCGGCTCCGGCCCGGTCGACGCCGCGTTCAAGGCGATCGAATCCATCGCCACCAGCGGCGCCGAGCTGGAGCTGTACTCGGTCAACGCCATCACCAGCGGCACCGACAGCCAGGGCGAAGTGACCGTGCGCCTGTCGCGCGACGGCCGCATCGTCAACGGCCAGGGCGCCGATACCGACATCATCGTCGCCTCGGCCAAGGCCTACCTGTCGGCGCTGAACAAGCTCGCCAGCAAGCAGGAGCGCGTCAAGGCGCAAGGCGAGGTCTGACCGCCGCCGGGTTTCCCGCCGGCGCCACCGGCGCGCCGCGGGACCCGCCCCGATTCCGCTTCACCAGGCCCACGAGGCCGCCCCATTCACGAGGCTCACAAGGCCGAACCCTACCGCGTCCGGCTCACGAGGCCAGGGCGGACCGCCGCTCCACGAGAGCGGCGTCGTCGTGTCTCGAGGTGGTCCGGAGCCCCAATGACAAAGCGCGCACCGTGCAACGGTGCGCGCTTTGTCATTGTCGGGGAGACCGCCGATTGGGTCGGCTGGCTGGCGTGTCTTGCCGCGGCTGTCGCCGGGCCTTCTCCCCGGCCGTCCGGCTCGCCAGTCTCGCCTCAGGCCGGCACGAGCAGGGCCGGGGCGCTCAGCTGCTTCTTGCAGCCCGCCATCTTGACCCAGTGAATGATCCACAGCACGAAAAACGGGAGGATGGCCAGCAGATTGAGATAGGGGATCAGGCATAGTGCGCACAGGACAACGGTGGCGATGGTGACGCCTAAGGCTCCGTCACCGGCCAGGTTCCGCCGGGCCAGTTCCTTCTTCAGCGCGCTGGACAGCAGGATGGCGTAGACCATGTACCAGACCGTGCCGAGAAAGGGGATCAGCGCCAGCCAGATCAGCCCGCCGGCGAACGGACGCTGGGGTTCGTCGATGGCGTTCATGGTCTGCTGCAGGGTGAGGTAGTAGAAAATCAGCGGTACAAGTACGGCAACCGCGGTAAACAGGATGGTGGCCAGGCCGAAACCAGCCCACAGATCAGCGCCGTTCATTTGATGCGCTCCGGAAACAGGGAGTCGTGATTATGTCATTGGTCTTGTGTGGTTGTGGTTAATGACTTTGGCTTGTTCTGGCGGAGTCCGCCGGCGGCTGGCATGGGCGCTGCTCAGCCGCGCCACACCAGCAGCAGCGCGCAGCCCAGCAACAGGCCGCCGAACGCCTGCCGCAAGACCCGTTCCGGCAACCGGTGCGCCAGCCGCACGCCCCAGCCCACACTCAACAGCCCGCCCGCCGCCAGTGGCAGGCCCAGCTGCCAGTCGACCGCGCCGTGGCCGGCGTAGGTCAGCAGGGCGACCACGGTGCCGGGTGCCGCCAGCGTCAGCGCCAGGCCCTGTGCCACCGTCTGGCGCAGGCCGAACAGGCTGGTGAGGATCGGCGTCGCCAGCACGCCGCCGCCCACGCCGAACAGCCCGCCCAGCCAGCCCGCGCCGCCGCCCAGCAGCGCCATCGCGCCGTGGCCGGTCGGCCGGGTGGTCGTTGCGGGGGCGGCGTCGCGGTGGCTCCGCCAGGCGTAGTAAGCCGCGATGGCCAACAGGAACAGGATGAAGCCGTGGCGCATCGCCGTCGCGTCCAGCGTGATCGCCAGGCGCGAGCCGAGCCAGGCCGAGGCCAGCGAGCAGCCGCCCAGCACGGCGGCCAGTTTGGCGTCGATGCGGTGCTGCTGGTGGTAGCGCCGCAGGCTCAGCAGCACGTTCGGCACCACCATCACCAGCGCCGTGCCCTGCGCCAGCGACTGGTCGAGCGCGAACAGCACGCCCAGCGCCGGAATCGCCAGCAGGCCGCCGCCGATGCCGAACAGGCCGCCCAGCCCACCGAGCGCGAGACCGAGCGCGAAATCACACAAAAAAGCGAACAGCGTCATGGCGGTGAACCGGAAAATGCGAATCCGCTCAGCCTAGGGTCACAAGCTTGTGACGGAAACGCATCGCGGCGCACAATGGTTTTGCGTTTAATGCAAAACAAGGCGGCCCGTCGATGAAAACCGATCCCCTGAGCGAACAGTTGTCGCTCTTCCTGTGCGTGCTGGAGCAGGGCAGCTTGTCGGCCGCCGCCCGCGCGCTGCAGCTGGCGCCGTCCTCGGTGGCTCGCCGCATCGATGCGCTGGAACAGGCCTTCGGTGCGCGCCTGTTGCTGCGCACCACCCATCAGGTCCAGCCGACGCCCGCTGGCCGGGCGTTCGCCGAGCGGGCCCGGCGCATTCTGGATGAACTGCGGCTGGCGCGCGCCGAAACCGTCGCGCTCGACGCCGCGCCGGAAGGACTGATCCGCATCGACGCGCCGGCCCCGTTCGGCCGCCGCCATCTGGCGCCGGCGCTGGCGGATTTTCTGGCGCTCCATCCTGGCCTGGACGCCGAGCTGCGCCTGATCGACAGCTTCACCGACATGCAGGGCAATCATCTGGGCGACGCCGATCTCCTGATCCGCGCCGGCGCCTTGCCGGCCAGCCGGCTGGTGGCCACGCCGCTGGCGCCGCTGGTGCGGGTGGTGTGCGCCAGCCCCGCCTATCTGGCTCGGCGCGGCGTTCCGGTCAGCCCGGCCGGGCTGACCGCCCACGACGGACTGGACTGGGCCGGCCCCGCGCCGGCGCAGGCGTGGCTGCTGCCGTCGGCCGGGCGCTGGCAGCACTGCCGGCCGGCCCGGCTGCGCCTGAGCGCCAACAACGCCGAAACCCTGCTGGCCGGCGCGCTGGCCGGGCTGGGGGTCGCCCACCTGCCGACCTGGCTGGTCAGCGACCATCTGCTGCGGGGCGAGCTGGTGGCGCTGTTCGTGGCCGACGGACTGCCCGCAGCCGAGGCCAGCGGCATCTACTCGCTACGGCTGGAGCGCGCCGGCACCGGCCGCACCCGCCTGCTGCTGGACTTCCTGCGCCAGCGCTTCGGTTTCCCGCCGCCGTGGGACCGGGCGCTGGCCCGGGCTTTCCAGCCCGCGCCCGGCGCGGCATGATGGCCGTCCCGGCCCACCCCACCATCGGAGACAGCATGGCCCACGGTTACTTCATCACCGGCACCGACACCGACATCGGCAAGACCTACGCGGCGGTCAGGCTCATCGAGCTGTGGCGGCGCGACGGCCGCCGGGTCGCGGCGATGAAGCCGGTGGCATCCGGCTGCGAGACCGCCGCCGACGGCCGGCTGGTCAATGGCGACGTCGAGCGGCTGGTCGCCGCCACCGGCCAGCGCGACCGCGAGCTGATGAACCCCTACCGCTTCGCCCCGCCGGTGTCGCCGCACATCGCCGCGCGCGAGGCCGGCGTCGCCATCAGCCTCGACACCATCGCCGAGCACTACCGCCAGCTGGCCGCGCAGGCCGACGTGGTGCTGGTGGAGGGGGCGGGCGGCTGGCTCGCGCCGCTGTCCGACCGCCACGACATGGCGGCGCTGGCGCGGCACCTGGATCTGCCGGTGATCCTGGTGGTCGGCATGAAGCTCGGCTGCATCAACCACGCGTTGCTGAGCGCGCAGTCGATCAAGGCCGCCGGTGCCACGCTGGCGGGCTGGGTCGCCAACCGCGTGGTGCCGGACCAGCTCGCCTATGCCGACAACCTCGCCTATCTCAAGGCCCGCCTGGCCGCGCCGCTGCTGCTGGAAATCCCCTACGGCGGCTGACCGCTCCGCGACCGCGGCCATGAAAAACGCACCCTGAAAGGGTGCGTTGTCGTTTCGGCCGGTGCCGGGTCCGGCTCAGCCCTCGGCCTGCCCCGGCTGTGGTGCGGCGGCCGGCGCCACCGGTCGGGGCGCGCCCGCCTCGCGCGGGAACAGCGCGCCGATCTCGCCCACGATGCCGCGGCGGAACACCAGCACGCAGGCGACGAAGATGCCGCCCATGATGACGGTGACCAGCGAGCCGACCTTGTCGGCCAGTTCGTTCTGCAGCAGCACGATGGTGGAGGCGCCGACCACCGGGCCGAACACATTGCCCAGCCCGCCCACCAGCGTCATCAGCACCACCTCGCCGGACATGTGCCAGTGCGCGTCGGTCAGGGTGGCGAACTTGAACACCAGCACCTTGGTCGCGCCGGCCAGTCCCGCCAGCGCGGCCGACAGCACGAAGGCGATCAGCTTGAAGCGGTTGACGTCGTAGCCGAGCGACACCGCGCGCGGCTCGTTCTCGCGCACCGCCTTGAGGATCTGGCCGAAGGGCGAGTGGATGGTGCGGTAGATCAGCGCGAAGCCGGCCAGGAACATCGCCAGCACGAAGTAGTACAGCGTCAGGTCGTCCTCCAGGCTGATCAGGCCGAGCAGATTGCCGCGCGGCACGCCCTGCAGGCCGTCCTCGCCGCCGGTAAACGGCACCTGCAGGAAGATGAAGTACATCATCTGCGCCAGCGCCAGCGTCACCATCGAGAAGTAGATGCCCTGCCGGCGGATGGCCAGCGCGCCGATCAGCCAGCCGAGCAGCGCGGCGCTGGCGGTGCCGGCCAGCACGCCGCTCAGCGGGTCGAAGCCCCACACCTTCATCGCATGGCCGGCCACGTAGGACGCGGTGCCGAAGAAGGCGGCGTGGCCGAAGGACAGCAGGCCGGTATAGCCGAGCAGCAGGTTGAAGGCGCAGGCGAACAGGGCGAAGCACAGCAGCTTCATCAGCAGCACCGGGTAGACCATCAGCGGCAGCACGCACAGCAGCGCCACCGCGCCGGCGAGCAGGGCGGTCTTGCGGGAGAAAGTCGTCGACATGTCATTGCTCCTTGCCGAACAGGCCGTTGGGACGCACCAGCAGCACGATGGCCATGATGATGAACACGATGGTGGAGGAGATTTCCGGGTAGAACACCTTGCTCAGGCCCTCGATCACGCCCAGCGCCAGCCCGGTGACGATGGCGCCGAGGATGGAGCCCATCCCGCCGATCACCACCACGGCGAACACGACGATGATGAGGTTGGAGCCCATCAGCGGATTGACCTGCAGCGCGGGAGCCGCCAGCACGCCGGCGAAGGCCGCCAGCGCCACGCCCAGCGCGTAGGTCAGCATCACCATCAGCGGCACGTTCAGGCCGAAGGCCTGGGTCAGCCGGGGGTTCTAGGTGGCGGCGCGCAGATAGGCGCCGAGCCGGGTCTTTTCGATGACGAACCAGGTACCGAAGCAGACCGCCAGCGAGGCGACCACCACCCAGGCACGGTACTTGGGCAGGAACATGAAACCGAGGTTGATCCCGCCTTCCAGCGCTTCCGGAATGGCGTAGGGCATGCCCGACACCCCGTAGAGGTCGCGGAAGATGCCCTCGAGGATCAGCGCCAGCCCGAAGGTCAGCAACAGGCCGTACAGATGGTCGAGCTGGTAGAGCCGCTTGAGCATGGTGCGCTCGATCACGATGCCCAGGAGCCCGACCGCCAGCGGCGCGAGGAACAGCGCCGGCCAGTAGCCGATGCCCAGGTATTCCAGCGCCATCCAGGCGGCGAAGGCGCCCAGCATGTAGAAGGCGCCGTGGGCGAAGTTGATGATGTTGAGCATGCCGAAAATCACGGCCAGCCCGAGGCTGAGAATCGCGTAGAACGAACCGTTGACCAGTCCGAGCATCAGCTGTCCGAACAGTGCCTGCAGCGGCACGCCGAAGATCATGGTCATGGAATTGCCTCCTTGTAGATTGCCGCGGTCCTCTGCGGGACCCGGGCGTGTCGGAACCCGCTCCCCTTGCTGCGGCGCGTGCCGCTCGCGGCAGGCGGGAAGCCGGTTCTAGACCCCGAGATAGCGGTTGATCGTGTCCTGTTTGGCCGCCATGTCCTCGCGCAGCACTTCCTCGACGATGCGGCCGTGTTCCATCAGGTAGAGGCGGTCGGCCAGCGGCGCGGCGAAGTGGTAGTTCTGTTCGACCAGGATGATGGTGTAGCCCTGCGTCTTGAGCATGGAGATGACTTCGGCCAGCTTCTGCACGATCACCGGGGCCAGTCCCTCGGAGATTTCGTCGAACAGCAGCAGCCTGGCGCCGGTGCGCAGTACGCGCGCCATCGCCAGCATCTGCTGCTCGCCGCCGCTGAGCTTGGTGCCCTGGCTGTGCCGGCGCTCCTGCAGGTTGGGGAAGATGGCGTAGATCTCGTCGACCGACATCCCGCCGCTGGCCACCGCCGGCGGCAGCAGCAGGTTTTCCTCGGTGGTCAGGCTGGAGTAGATGCCGCGTTCTTCCGGGCAGTAGCCGACGCCGAGGCGGGCGATGCGGTGGGTGGGCCAGCCGATCACCTCGCGGCCTTCCAGCATGACCGAGCCGCTGCGGCGGCCGGTCAGCCCCAGCAACGCGCGCAGGGTGGTAGTGCGGCCGGCGCCGTTGCGGCCCAGCAGGGTGACGAGTTCGCCGCGGTTCACCTGCAGGTCGACCCCGTGCAGGATGTGCGATTCGCCGTAGAAGGCGTGCAGGTCGGTCACGCGCAGGCATTCCTGCGCCCGGCCGTGGCTGGCGCGGGATTCAATGGACATGGCTGGCTCCCATATAGGCTTCGATGACCTGCGGGTGGCGGGACACGCTGGCGTAGTCGCCCTCGGCCAGCACCGCCCCGCGCGCCAGCACGGTGATGGCGTCGCAGATGCCGCTGACCACGCGCATATTGTGTTCGACCATCAGGATGGTGCGGTTGGCCGACACCTTCTTGATCAGCTGCATCACCCGCTCCACGTCCTCGTGGCCCATGCCCTGGGTCGGCTCGTCCAGCAGCATCAGCTCCGGTTCCAGCGCCAGCGTGGTGGCGATTTCCAGCGCGCGTTTGCGGCCGTAGGGCAGCTCGGCGGTCACGTGATAGGCGTAGCTTTCCAGTCCCACCTCGGCCAGCAGCGCCAGCGCGCGGTCGTTGAGGCGGTCGAGGAGGCTTTCCGGTCGCCAGAACGCGTAGATGTTGCCCTCGCCGCGCTGCAGCGCGACCCGCACGTTTTCCAGCACGCTCAGGTGCGGGAACACGGCGGAAATCTGGAAAGAACGGATCACCCCACGCCGGGCGATCTGCGCCGGCTTCTCGCGGGTGATGTTGTGGCCGTTGAACAGGATCTCGCCCCGGGTCGGTTCCAGGAACTTGGTCAGCAGGTTGAAGCAGGTGGTCTTGCCCGCGCCGTTGGGACCGATCAGCGCGTGGATGTGGCCGCGGCGGATTTTCAGGTCGACGTCGTTGACCGCGACGAAGCCCTTGAACGCCTTCTGCAGCCGGCGGGTCTCGAGGATGTACGGGCTGTCCATCAGGTCCTCCGTCCCAGCAGGGTGAACACGCTGGAGAAGTCCAGTCCGCCGGCGCCGGCCTTGCTGTGCATGTCGAAGATGTTGCGCGCCAGCGCCCCCATCGGCGTGGCGGCCCGGCTGTCCAGCGCGGCGTTCATCGCCAGGCCCAGGTCCTTCAGCATCAGGTCGACGCCGAAGCCGCCGTTGTAGCCGCGCGCGGCCGGCACGTTTTCCATCACGCCGGGGCAGGGGTTGTATACCTCCAGCACCCAGTTGCGGCCCGAGCTTTGCTGCATCACGTCGGACACCACCTTCGGGTCCAGCCCGTTGGCCATGCCCAGCCGGATCGCCTCGCTGGTGCCGATCATCAGGATGCCCAGCAGCATGTTGTTGCAGATCTTGACCGCCTGGCCCGCACCGTTGGCGCCGGCGTGGAACACCTTCTTGCCCATCGCGTCCAGCAGCGGCCGGGCGCGCGCCAGCTGGGCGTCGTCGCCGCCGACCATGAAGGTGAGGGTGGCGGCGCTGGCGCCGCTGGTGCCGCCGGACACCGGCGCATCCAGCATGGCGAAGCCGCGCGCCTGGGCGGCGGCGGCCACCTTGCGGGCGCTTTCGGGCGCGATGGTCGAACAGTCGATCAGCAGGGTGCCGGGGGTGGCGCGGTCGAGAATGCCGCCTTCGTCCAGGTAGGCGGCCTCGACGTGCTGGCTGGCCGGCAGCATGGTGATGACGACCTCGGCGCCTTCCACCGCGGCGGCGGCGCTAGGGGCGGCGAGGCCGCCGGCCGCGGCGAGCTTGTCGCCGTTGCTGGCGACCAGATCATGCCCGGCCACCACGTGGCCGTGGCGCAAGAGGTTCAGAGCCATCGGCAGACCCATGTTGCCGAGACCGATAAAGGCGATGCGTGTGCTCATCCGGGTTCTCCGTGTGCTGGGGGCGGCGGACGGGACCGTTCCCGTCCGCGCGGGTCTGGCAAGCCCCGCCGCGCACCGTGCGTGCGGCGCTGCGGCAGGGGCGGCGGCGCTTACTTCATCGAAATGGTGGTGTTGACCTGGCCCGCCTGGCTGTCCGGCGCGAACCAGCGCGCGGTGACGGTCTTGGTCTGGGTCCAGAACTGGATGGCCTGCTTGCCGTTGGGGCCGAGGTCGCCCAGCTTGGAGGCGCGCGAACCGGTGAAGCTGAAGTAGGCGACCGGCACCGGGATGGGGACGTTGATGCCGACCTGGCCGACCTTGATGTCGTTCTCGTACTTGCGCGCGGCCCAGCCCGACGAGGTGAAGATCGAGGTGCCGTTGCCGTTGGGGTTGGCGTTGATGAAGCGGATGGCCTCTTCCAGCGTGTCGGCTTCCACCAGGCACAGCACCGGGCCGAAGATTTCCTGGCTGTAGATGTCCATCTCGCGGGTCACGCCGGCGAATACGGTCGGGCCGACGAAATTGCCGTCGGGATAGCCGTCCACCCGGCAGCCGCGGCCGTCGAGCAGCAGGCGGGCACCCTGTTGCTCGCCGGTGCCGATCAGGCGTTCGACCCGCGCCTTGGCGGCGGGCGACACCAGCGGGCCGAGGTCGGCGTCGCGGTCGGTGCCGGGGCCGACCCGCATGGCGTGGGAGCGTTCGACGATTTCCGGCAGCCAGTTGCGCGCCTCGCCCACCAGCACCGCCACCGAGTTGGCCATGCAGCGCTGGCCGGCCGCGCCGAAGGCCGAGCCGAGCAGGTTGTTGATGGCGTGGTCCTTCGGCGCGTCCGGCATCACCACGCAGTGGTTCTTGGCGCCCATCATCGACTGCACCCGCTTGCCGGCCTCGCTGGCGCGGCGGTAGATGTGGGTGCCGACGTGGGTCGAGCCGATGAAGGACAGCGCGTGGATGTCCGGGTGGTCGCACAGCGCGTTGGCCACGTCCGGCCCGCCATGCACCACGTTGAGCACGCCCGGCGGCACGCCGGCCTCGTGCGCCAGCTCGACCAGCAGCATGGTGGAGGACGGGTCCTGCTCGGAAGGCTTGAGCACGAAGGTGTTACCGCAGGCGATGGCGATGGGGAACATGAAGCAGGGCAGCATCACCGGGAAATTGAAGGCAGTGATGCCGGCGCCGACCCCGAGCGGCTGCAGCAGGGTGTAGACGTCGACGCCGCTGGCGGCGTTCTCGGCGATCTCGCCCAGCTGCAGCGAGGTGATGGAGCAAGCGTGCTCGACCACTTCCAGTCCGCGCATCACCTCGCCTTCGGCGTCCGGCAGGGTCTTGCCGTGCTCGCGGGTGATGAGTTCGGCCAGCCGGCCGACGTTGTCTCGGATCAGCTGCTGCAGCTTGAGCATGATGCGCATGCGCTGGCCCAGCGAGCTGTTGCGCCAGCTCTCGAAGGCGTCGCGGGCGTTGCTGATGGCCAGCTCCACCTCGTCGGGCGTGGCGAAGGGCACGCGGGCGACGACTTCCTGGGTGGCGGGGTTGACGACGTCGCGCCATTCGGTGGTTTTCGACTGCACCGGCAGGCCGCCGATGTAGAGGGGAATGGACGGGACTTTGGCTTGGCTCATGATGGGCTCCGGGTCGGAATGCGGGGTAGGGAGACGGCGAATGTCGGGCGCACCGGCCCCTGCCGCGCCGAAAACGGCGCCGGCAAGGACGGAGCGCGGTGGGTCGGAAATGGGGGCGGCGCTCAGGCCGCCGGGCGGATCAGCTCTTGACCAGCGAGCAGGACGACTGCTCCAGCGGCATGAACGCCTGCTTGGCCGGGATGGTGGACAGCACCTTCAGGTAGTCCCACGCGCCCTTGGATTCGGCCGGTTTCTTCACCTGCACCAGATACATGTCGTGGATCACGCGGCCGTCCGGGCGGATCGAGGCGTTGCGCAGCACGGCATCCTTGATCGGCAGCTGGCGCATCTTGGTGGTGACGTCCTTCCAGTTGGTGCTCTTGGCGGCGGCGACCGACTTCAGGTAGTGGTAGACGCTGGAATACACGCCGGCCTGCACCATGGTCGGCTTGTTGCCCTTGAAGCCGGCTTCGAAGCGCTTGGAGAAGGCGCGGGTCTCGTTGTCGAAGTCCCAGTAGAAGCCGTCGGTGAAGATCAGGTTCTGCGCGGCGTTCAGGCCCAGCGCGTGCACGTCGGAGAGGAACAGCAGCAGGGCGGCCAGGCGCTGGTTGGCGCTGGCACCGACCCCGAATTCGCGCGCCTGCTTGATGGCGTTGACCGAGTCCTGCCCGCCGCTGGCCAGACCGATGACGCGGGCCTTGCTGCTCTGGGCCTGGATCAGGTAGGAGGAAAAGTCGCTGGCGTTGAGCGGGTGGCGGACCGAACCGACCACATTGCCGCCGAGCTTCTTCACCATGTCGCCGGCGTCTTTTTCCAGCGAGTGGCCGAAGGCGTAGTCGACCGTGACGAAGTACCAGGATTTCTCGCCCAGCTTGGTCAGCGCGGCGGCGGCGCCGGCGGCCTGCGAGTAGGTGTCGAACATCCAGTGGAAACCGTTGGGCGAGCAGTCCTCGTTGGTCAGCTTGGTGGTGGCCGGGCCGCTGTACAGCGCCACCGCGCCCTTTTCGCGCGCCAGCTTTTGGATCGACAGCGCGGCGGCGGAGTTGGTCAGGTCGGCCAGCGCGTCCACCTTGTCGCGGTCCAGCCATTCGCGCGCCTTGGCGGCGGCGATGTCGGCCTTGTTCTGGTGGTCGGCCGACAGGATCTCGATCTTCATCCCCTTGCATTCGGCCTTGAGGCAGTCCTCCATCGCCATTCTGGCGGCCACGACCGAGCCCTGCCCGCCCATGCCGGAGTAGGGGCCGGACATGTCGGTCAGGACGCCGATCTTGACCGGGCCGTCGGGAAACGCGGCGTGGGCGCCGACACTGGCGAGGGCGAGTCCGACCGCGACGGTCGATTGCAGCAATGCGTGGCGTACCTTCATGAATCTGCTCCTCCGGTGTTTTTATGTGCGATGCCGGGCCAGTCTATGAAGGCAAATTTGACGCGACAATAGGCAGAAAATCACATCGGCTGTGCAAAAATGCCGGGTCAAGGTTTTGTCAGACAGGAGCGGTGCAACATGGATTGGGACAATCTGCGTATTTTTCTGGAAGTGGCGCGTGCCTCGCGGCTGGTCGAAGCGGCCCGCCGGCTGCAGATGGACCACTCGACGGTGTCGCGCCGCTTGCGCCGGTTCGAGAGCGAACTGGGCACCCAGCTGTTCGACCGCAACAACCAGGGATGCGAGCTGACGCCGCAGGGATACAGGCTGCTGGAGCATGCGGAGAAGATGGAAAGCACCCTGCACCTGGCCGCCGAGCAGGTGGCGGGGCATGACCGCGGCGTGTTCGGCCAGGTGCGGCTGGGGGCGACCGAGGGCTTCGGCACCTATGTGCTGGCACCGTGGCTGGCGCACTTTGGTGCACTGCATCCAAACATCAGTGTCGACCTGCTGCCGGTGCCCCGTTTCGTCAACCTCGCCAAGCACGAGGCCGACCTCGCCATCTCGATCGAGCGGCCGCAAACCGGCAATTACATCGCCACCAAGCTGACCGACTACCGCCTCAAGCTCTATGCCACCCCGACCTACCTGAACCGCCAGCCGCCGATCCGCGACGTCGGCGACCTCGCCCACCACCGCCTGATCGGCTACGTCAACGACCTGGTGTTCAGCGAGGAGCTGCGCTATCTGGAGGAAATTGCCCCGGCGGCCACCATCAACGTGCGCAGCACCAGTGTGATTGCCCAGTACACCGCCGCGCGGCGCGGCTTCGGGCTGGCGGTGCTGCCGTGCTTTCTGGCGCACCAGACCCAGGACCTGGTGCCGGTGCTGGAGGCGGAGCTGGACGTGGTCCGCAGTTTCTGGATGGTGGCGCCGACCGAGCGCCGCCACATCGCCCGGGTGGCGGCGCTGTGGGACAGTCTGCGCGGCTGGACCGAGGCCAATCGCGGTTTCATGATGGGCGAGCTGCGCGAAATGGCCTGGCCGGACTGAGGCCGGCCGGCAGGGGCGGGCAAGCATGGACAAACCGGCCGCGGATTGCGTGGCCGGTTTGTCTATGCACGTTGTTGCGGGCTGGGATGGCCATCCGCGCAAAACCGGCCCGCTCCGGCGCTCCCGGCAGGGCTTGGGTCTCATGATCCCGCCGTCCCCGTGCGGGTGGCCGCCGGGTTCGGCCGGTGCCGTCGTCCGCGTTGGATTCCCGGCTTCGTGGTTGCTGGCCGGACTGCCACCGCCGCGCCGCCGTCCGTCGCGATGCAGCATGCATTCCTCTTGTCTTGTGTTTATCCCCTGCTTATATCGAGTAAACAGCGGGGCGGAGCCGTACCGGCGCCGCGTCAGGAGCCACGGAACCGGCACGCCGGCCGCCGCCCACGGACGAAACGAGGGGTGTCATGCGATTTCTCTCCATTCTGGCAGGCGTCGCGCTGGCCCGGACGGCGCAGGCGGACTGGGCGCTCAACCTGCAGGCGCCGCATTCCAGCATTGCGCGGCAGATCTTCGACCTGCACACCCTGCTGCTGATCGTCTGCGCCGTCATCTTCGTGCTGGTGTTCGGGGTGATGTTCTATGCGGTCTTCCGCCACCGCAAAGCCGCCGGCCACGAGGCCAAGCACTTCCACGAGAACACCACGGTCGAGGTCGTCTGGACCGTCATCCCCTTTCTCATCCTGATCGCAATGGCGCTGCCCGCCACCCGGACCATCCTGTCGATGAAGAATGCCGCCGGCGAGGACATGACGGTCAAGGTCACCGGCTACCAGTGGAAGTGGAACTACGACTATCTGGGCGAGGGCGTCAGCTTCATGAGCGTGCTGGCCACTCCGGCCGGACAGATGCACCAGGCCGAGGCCAAGGGCGGCCACTACCTGCTCGAGGTCGACCGGCCGCTGGTGGTGCCGACCGGGCAGAAGGTCCGGCTGATCCTGACCGCCAACGACGTGATCCACTCGTGGTGGGTGCCGGCGCTGGGGGTCAAGCAGGACGCCATTCCCGGCTTCGTGCGCGACAGCTGGTTCCGCGTCGATCAGCCCGGCATCTATCGCGGCCAGTGTACCGAGCTGTGCGGCAAGGACCACGGCTTCATGCCCATCGTGGTCGACGCCCGCGCGCCGGCCGACTACGCCGCCTGGCTGGCCGGGCAGAAGAAGCTGGCCGCCGCCGGCCGCGACGACCCGAACAAGACCTGGGCGCTGGCCGAAATCGTTGCGCGCGGCGAGAAGGTCTATCTGGCCAATTGCGTCGCCTGCCACCAGTCTACCGGCCAAGGCATTCCCGGCAATTTCCCCGCGCTGGCCGGCTCGAAGATCGCCACCGGCGACAAGGCCGCCCACATCGACATCGTGCTCAACGGCAGCAAAAAGAACCCGGCCATGGCGGCGTGGGGCAAGCAGCTGTCGGACACCGACATCGCCGCCGTCATCAGCTACGAGCGCAACGCCTGGGGCAACAACACCGGCCAGATCGTTCAGCCGCGCGACATCGCCGCCGCCCGTCAGGGCAAGGCCGGCTGACCCCGGCCCATCCAGCAAGGAATAGCCATGACCACCGTTGTCGATTCCGGCCTGACCCACGCCCCGCACGACGACCACGCCCGTCCGCGCGGCTGGCGCCGCTGGCTGTACGCCACCAACCACAAGGACATCGGCACGCTCTACCTGTGGTTCTCGCTCATCATGTTCTTTGCCGGTGGCGTGCTGGCGCTGGCGATCCGGCTTGAGCTGTTCCGGCCGGGGCTGCAGTTCTGGCAGCCGGAGCTGTTCAACCAGTTCACCACCCTGCACGGGCTCATCATGATTTTCGGCGCGATCATGCCGGCCTTCACCGGCCTGGCGAACTGGATGGTGCCGCTGATGATCGGCGCGCCGGACATGGCCTTCGCCCGGATGAACAACTGGAGCTTCTGGCTGCTGCCGCCGGCCTCGCTGCTGCTGCTGCTGTCCTTCGCCGTGCCGGGCGGCGGCGCCGCCGCCGGCTGGACGATGTACGCGCCGCTCTCCACCCAGATGGGCATGGGGATGGACATGACCATCTTCGCCGTCCACATCATGGGGATCAGCTCCATCATGGGCGCGATCAACATCATCACCACCATCCTCAACCTGCGCGCGCCCGGCATGACGATCATGAAGATGCCGATGTTCTGCTGGAGCTGGCTGATCACCGCCTACCTGCTGATCGCGGTGATGCCGGTGCTGGCCACGGCGGTCACGATGCTGCTGACCGACCGCCACTTCGGCACCACCTTCTACAACGCGGCCGGCGGCGGCGACCCGGTCCTGTTCCAGCACGTGTTCTGGTTCTTCGGCCACCCCGAGGTCTACATCATGATCCTGCCGGCCTTCGGCATCATCTC
>JASLDQ010000124.1 GCA_030151505.1 Chromobacteriaceae bacterium | reverse complement strand
TCTGTAACTATAAAAACTAGTCTCAATTGACAGGGTCGCAGATTGGGTAGAGTTGTGTTCATACTCTGTTCCGATGCATGCGGACTCGCGCGAGGATAGCACATGGACACTTTTCACCCTGATCGGGCCGAAGCCATTCGGATGGAGCAGTTGTTTGCCCGGCAGAAAAGCGCCGCGGCCACCATGCCTTACCCCGGATTGCGCGAACGCGAGGCTCGCCTGCTGGCGCTGAAGGCCATGCTGCTCAAGCATCAGGACGAGTGGATCGCCGCCGTGTCGGCCGATTTTGGCCACCGCTCGGCGGTGGAAACCCGCTTTGCCGAACTCGCGCCCTCGCTGGAGGGCATCCGCCATGCGCGCCGCCACCTGGCGCGTTGGATGAAGCCGCGCCGGCGCGGGGTGTCGATCTGGTACCGGCCGGCCAGCAACAGCATCCTGCCGCAGCCTCTGGGCGTGGTCGGCGTCATCGTGCCGTGGAACTACCCGATCTTCCTCGCCTTCGGACCGCTGGTGTCGGCGCTGGCCGCCGGCAACCGGGTGATGGTGAAGATGAGCGAATACACCCCGCGCACCGGCGCGCTGCTGCAACAGCTGGCCGCCCTCTATCTGGGCGACGAGGTGGTGGCGGTGCTCAATGGCGGGCCGGACGTGGCGCAATCGTTTTCCGCACTGCCGTTCGACCACCTTCTGTTCACCGGCTCGACCGAGATCGGCAAGCGGGTGATGCGGGCTGCCAGTGCCAATCTCACCCCGGTGACGCTCGAACTCGGCGGCAAGTCGCCCGCGCTGGTCGCGCCGGATTTTCCGCTCGACCTGGCTGCCAGCCGCATCGCCTTTGGCAAGCTGCTCAATGCCGGCCAGACCTGCGTCGCGCCCGACTACGTGCTGGTGCCGCGTGGCCGGCTTGATCTGTTCGTCGAGCTCTACCGGCGCGAAGTTGCGCGGATGTATCCGTCCCTGTGCAACAACCCGGACTACACCGCCATCGTCAACCAGCGCCACTTCGACCGCTTGCGCAGCTGGCTGGACGAGGCCGCCGCCGCCGGCGCAACGGTGGTCGAGATCAATCCCGCTGCGGAAAACCTGAGCGGCAGCGGCAAGCTCGCGCCCCACCTGGTGCTGGACGCGCCCGACGGCAGCCGGGTCATGCAGGACGAAATATTCGGCCCCATCCTGCCGGTGATTCCCTACGACGACTTTAACGCGGCGCTGGACTACATCAACGCCCACCCGCGCCCGCTGGCGCTGTACCTGTTCGACCGCGACAACCGGCGCATCGGTCATACCGTGGCGCGCACCCACGCGGGCGGCGTGTCGATCAACGAAACCATCCTGCACGTGGCGCAGGACGACCTGCCGTTCGGTGGCGTCGGCTCGTCCGGCATGGGGCATTACCACGGCAAGGACGGCTTCGATACTTTCAGCAAGCTCAAGCCGGTATTCGCCCAGTCGCGCATCAACGGCCTGGGCCTGCTCACGCCGCCCTACGGCCGGGTAATGAACGCGCTGCTCAAGCTGCTGCTGCGCTGACATCACTACGCCGTCGTTCCATTGCGTCCGCCAGCCTCGCCGCCACCTGGTCTGGTGGCCGCGATTTTGTCCGCCTGATCCTTTCCCTTGCCCGATCCGCCCGGAGTCTCCGATGCCGACCCGCCGCACTTTCCTCAAAACCGGTTTGGCCGGAGGCGTCATTCTCGCCCTGGCCGGCCTTGCCTACGGGCCGCCGGCCGGAGAGCCGGCCTATCGGCCGCCACCGCTCAAGGCGTTAGATCCCGCCGCCGCGACCATCGTGGCCGCCATTGCACCGGTCATGCTCGGCCCGGCTGTCGCCGGCATCGACCGCGCTGTCCTGCAGGCCGCCATGGTCAATGGCGTCGATGTCGCCGTTAGCGGCCTCCCCGCTGCCACCCGCGCCGAAATCGCCCGGCTGTTCAGTTTGCTGGGCAACAGGGTGGCGCGGCGCTGGCTGGCCGGCGTCAAATCGGCATGGCTGACGGCTGGCCCGGCCGAAATCGGGGCTTTTCTGCACCGCTGGCAACACAGCCGGCTCGTCCTGCTGCGCTCGGCCTATCAGGGCCTGCACCAGCTGATCTATGCCGCGTGGTACGGCAATCCCTTGTCCTGGCCGCATATTGGCTATGACGGTCCGCCGTTGCCGGTGCTGGCCGCGAAAGGAGGTGCGTAATGGCCATTCCCGATCCGATCCGGGCAGGCTTGGCGCGCGGCTGGGCCGTCGAAGACGGGGCGCGGCTGGAGCGCGACCGCACCGTCGAGTGCGACGTGGCCATCGTTGGCACCGGCGCGGGCGGCGGCATCGCCGCCGAGATGTTGACTGCCGCCGGGTTTAACGTGCTGCTGCTGGAAGAGGGCGGGCTGTATTCGTCCAGTGACTTCGACATGCGCGAGGCGACCGCCTATCCTCGGCTGTACCAGGAGTCCGCCGCCCGCCAGACCCGCGACAAGGGCGTGACCATCCTGCAGGGGCGCACCGTCGGCGGTTCCACCGTGGTCAACTGGACCTCGTCCTTCCGCACGCCGCCGGCCACGCTGGGCTGGTGGCACGACACCCTCGGCCTGCCGGTGGATACGGACACCATGGCGCCATGGTTCGACAAGGTCGAGGCGCGGGTCAACGTATCGGACTGGCAGACCGAACCCAATGCCAACAACCACGTGCTGGGCGACGGGGCGGCGAAGCTCGGCATCCCGTTCGGACACATCCGCCGCAACGTCAAAGGCTGCTGGAATCTCGGCTATTGCGGGATGGGCTGTCCCACCAACGCCAAGCAGTCGATGCTGGTGACGACCTTGCCGGCCGCGCTGGACCGCGGCGCGGCGCTCTGGCAACGAATGCGGGCCGAGCGGCTGACCCTGGCCGGTGACAAGGCGACCGGCCTGATCGCCGTCGCGCTGGCGGCCGACGGCCTGACCCCGACCGGCCGGACGCTGACCGTCAAGGCCCGGCAGGTGCTGCTGGCCGGCGGGGCGATCAATACGCCGGCGCTCCTGTTGCGCAGCAAGGTGCCGGACCCGCTCGAACTGATCGGCGCCCATACCTGCTTGCATCCGACCGTGGTGTCCGGTGCGCAGTTTGCGCGCGACATCCGTCCTTTCGACGGTGCGCCGCAGTCGCTGTATTCCGACCACTTCCTGCACACCGATCCGATCGACGGGCCACCCGGCTTCAAGCTTGAAGTTCCTCCCGTCCATCCCTTACTGGCCGGGGTCACGCTGGCGGGCTGGGGGGCGGACCATGCCCGGCTGATGGCCGACCTGCCCAGACTCAACGTCATCATCGC
>JASLDQ010000012.1 GCA_030151505.1 Chromobacteriaceae bacterium | reverse complement strand
AACCTCAACGCCGGTGAAGTGGGCTTCATCATCGCCGGCATCAAGGAACTGAAGTCGGCCAAGGTCGGCGACACCATCACGCTGGCCGCACGGCCGGCCACCGAACCGCTGCCGGGCTTCAAGGAAGTCCAATCGCAAGTGTTCGCCGGCCTGTATCCGGTCGAAAGCCACGATTACGAAAACCTGCGCGACGCGCTGGAAAAGCTCCAGCTCAACGACGCCTCGCTCAAGTACGAGCCGGAAGTGTCGCAGGCGCTCGGTTTCGGCTTTCGCTGCGGCTTCCTCGGCCTCTTGCATCTGGAAATCGTGCAGGAACGTCTGGAGCGCGAGTTCGACATGGACCTCATCACCACCGCGCCAACGGTGGTGTACGAGCTGCTGATGAAGGACGGCACGGTGATCGAGGTGGAAAACCCGTCCAAGCTGCCGGACCCGTCCAGGATCGAGGAAATCCGCGAACCCATCATTACCTCGACCATTCTGGTGCCGCAGGACTACGTCGGCGCGGTGATGACGCTGTGCAACCAGAAGCGCGGCGTGCAACGCAACATGCAGTACATGGGCCGGCAGGTGATGCTGACCTACGACATGCCGATGAACGAAGTGGTGATGGACTTCTTCGACAAGCTCAAGTCCACCAGCCGCGGCTACGCCTCGCTCGACTACGAGTTCAAGGAGTTCCTGGCGTCCGATCTGGTCAAGCTCGACGTGATGGTCAACGGCGAGAAGGTCGATGCGCTGAGCCTGATCGTCCATCGCCAGAATTCGATCTATCGCGGTCGCGAGCTGGTGAGCAAGATGCGCGAGTTGATCCCGCGCCAGATGTTCGACATCGCGGTGCAGGCCGCCATCGGCAACAACATCATCGCTCGCGAGACGGTGAAGGCGTTGCGCAAGAACGTGCTGGCCAAGTGCTACGGCGGCGACATCACCCGCAAGAAGAAGCTGTTGGAAAAGCAGAAGGCCGGCAAGCGCCGCATGAAGCAGGTCGGCAACGTCGAGATTCCGCAGGAAGCCTTCCTCGCCATTCTGCAGGTCAGCGACAAGTAAGCCATGCCGAGGCATGCGGGCCGGGGGGGCGCAAGTCCCCATGCCTGCATGCTTTCCCCTCCCAACAAGGAAAACAATGAACTGGACCTGGATTTTCGCCATCGCCGCCCTTGCCGGCCCGATCCTGATTGCCGCTTCGCCCAAGAAACAGGCCGGGGACAAGGATCAGCCGGTCGGCGTGCAGACGGGCTACCTGCTGCTGGTGCTGGGCGTGTTTGGCGTGCTGGCACAGGTCATGAGCTTTACCGCCGTCATGCTGGTGTTCGTGCTGGTGACGGGGCTGGCCACCGCGTTCAACCGCTTCGTGCTGGCGCCCAAGCGGGCGGCCGGTGCGACGGAATCGAGCTTCATCGAGTATTCCAGAGGGTTCTTCCCGATCATTCTGGTGGTGTTCCTGCTGCGTTCCTTCCTGGCCGAGCCGTTCCAGATTCCATCCAGCTCGATGCGTCCGGGGCTGGTGGTCGGCGACTTCATCCTCGTCAACAAATTCGCCTACGGCATTCGCACTCCGGTGATCAACAATGTGGCGATTCCGGTCGGACAGGTGCAGCGCGGCGACGTCGTGGTGTTCAACTTTCCGCCCAACCCGCAAGTGAACTTCATCAAGCGGGCGATCGGCCTGCCGGGCGACACGATCGAATACCGCAACAAGCAGCTGACGGTGAACGGCAAGCCGGTGCCTGATGTCGAAAGCGGCAGCTACGACTACATCGAGCAGGGCCTGACGATGGTCCGCACCGGGCGTTATTCCGAAAAAATGGGAAGCAGGCACTATGATGTCATCAAGGTAGATGGTGCGCCGACGGTCTACGTGCCGGCCGTAACCAACTTCGATGGCCGTGAAGCTTGCCGTTATGACGACAGCGGTTTCGTCTGCAAGGTGCCGCAAGGTCAGTATTTCATGATGGGCGACAACCGCGACAACAGTCACGACAGTCGTTACTGGGGTTTTGTGCCGGACAAGCTCATTGTCGGCAAAGCCTTCATGATCTGGCTGAACTTCGGCGACTTCGGCCGCATCGGCAATACCATCCACTGATCATGCTCCGGTCCTCATGGTGGGGGCCGGGCCGTCAGGGGAGGTTGGTCATGTATCGTCAAAAGGGCTTGAGCCTGGTCGGTTTCATCCTGTTTGCCGCCGTGGCGGCGTTGGTGGTGCTGGTGCTGTTCAAGGCACTGCCGGTCTGGAGCGAGTACTATGCGATACGTAAGGACATCGCCGCCGTCATCAACGAAAAGCCCGTGACTGCACTGGAAGCGCGACAAAGTTTCAACCGTCGTGCCATCATCGACGAGATATCCTCGGTCAAGGGCGATGATCTGATAATCGCCGCCAACGGCGAGCAGACCCGGATCTCGGTCAACTACCAGAAAATCGTCCCCCTGTTTGCCAACGTCAGCCTGCTGTTCGACTTCAATGCCGGCAGCAGCACCGACACATCCAACAAGCCATAGTGAGCCAGTACAAAAACCCGGAACGGCTGATGCAGCGCATCGGCCACGCATTTTCGAACGCCGCCCTGCTCAGACAAGCGCTGACGCACCGCAGCTTCGGCCAGCCCAACAACGAGCGCCTCGAGTTCATCGGCGACAGCATCCTCAACTACACCGTGGCGCGGATGCTGTTCGACCGTTTTCCCGAGCTGCCGGAAGGTCAGCTGTCGCGCCTGCGCGCCAACCTGGTCAATCAGACCACGCTGGCCGAGCTCGCGCGCGAGCTGGCGCTGGGCGATTTTCTCCATCTGGGCGACGGCGAGCTCAAGAGCGGCGGGCATGACCGGCCTTCCATCCTCGCCGATGCGATGGAGGCCATTTTCGCTGCCGTCAGCCTCGACGCCGGTTTTGCCGCCGCCGAAGCCGTGGTGCAGCACCTGTATGCCCGACGCATTGCCGGCATCGACCTCAGCAGTCACGCCAAGGATGCCAAGACCCGCCTGCAGGAAACCCTGCAGGCGCGCAAGTTCGCCCTGCCGTCCTACGCCATCGTGGCTCAGGACGGCGAAGCGCATGAACAACTGTTCCGCGTCACCTGTGACATTCCGGGCCTTTCGATTTCCACGCTGGGCGAGGGCAGCAGCCGTCGCATTGCCGAACAACAGGCCGCCGAGCGCGCGCTGGAGCGCATCGACCAGATGCGCCTCTCCCTCCCGACACGCAAGTAAAGCATGACTACCCAAGACACCCATCCCGAATTCCGCTGCGGCTTTGTCGCCATCGTCGGCCGCCCCAATGTCGGCAAATCGACGCTGATGAACCATTTGATCGGGCAAAAAATCTCGATCACGTCGAAAAAGGCGCAAACCACCCGCCACCGCGTCACCGGCATTGAAACCCGTGAGGACGTGCAGTACATCTTCGTCGACACCCCGGGTTTCCAGACCTTCCATCGCAATGCGCTCAACGATGCCTTGAACCAGAGCGTTACCAAGACCCTGGCCGATGTCGACTGCGTGCTGTTCGTGCTGGAAGCTGGCCGCCTGACCGGCGCCGACCGCGAGGTCATTGCGCTGCTGCCGAAGAACCGCCCGGTCATCCTCGTCGTCAACAAGGCCGACAAGCTCAAGGACAAGGCCGAAATGGCCGGCTTCCTGCTCAAGTGCTCGGAAGAGTTCGCCTTTACCGAGATGATCCCGGTCAGCGCCAAGCACGGTCAGCGGCTGGACGAACTGTTGGCGGTCATCAAGCCGCATCTGCCCGAGAGCGTGCCGCTGTTCCCGGAGGACATGGTCACTGACAAGAACCAGCGCTTCCTCGCTGCCGAAATCGTGCGCGAGAAACTGTTCCGCTATCTCGGCGAAGAGCTGCCGTACTCGATGAACGTTGAAATCGAGCAGTTCGTCATGGAAGGCTCCATGGCCCGCATCAACGCCAGCATCCTGGTCGACCGGCCGAGCCAGAAAGCCATCATCATTGGCAAGGGTGGCGAGAAGCTGAAAAAGATTGCTTCCGAAGCGCGCGTGGACATGGAAACGCTGTTCGACTTCAAGGTCTTCCTCGAGGTGTGGGTCAAGGTCAAGTCCGGTTGGGCCGACGACGTGCGTTTCCTCAAGGAATTCGACCTGTAGCCTTCAGGATCAGGTCGTTCTTGCGGCGTGACCGGCAGCGCCGATCCGCCGTGGAATCGTTGGCCAAACCGTTTCGAGGACCGGGCCGGCTGTTGTCGTCGGTCGTTCCCGGCGCAAGGCCGCCGTCCTGTTTTCTTCCCGCCCTTCCATGAAAATCACCCACCAGCCCGCCTACGTCCTGCACGCCTTGCCCTACAAGGAAACCAGCCTGCTGGTTGAACTGCTGACCCGCGATCATGGCCGGGTCTCGGTGGTGGCGCGCGGGGCGCGGCGGCCACGGGCGGCGATCCGTGGCGTGCTGCTGCCGTTCGCCCCGCTGGAAGTCGGCTGGTTCGGCAAGGGCGAAGTCAGGACCCTGGCCGATGCCGACTGGGTCGGCGGCGTGCCGCAGCTCGCCGGTACGGCGCTCCTGTCCGGCTTCTACCTCAACGAGCTGTCGATCAAGCTCGTCGCCCGCGACGATCCGCACCCTGAACTGTTCACCGCCTACGATGCCGCCGTCCGGCAACTGGCCGGCGGGCGCATCGCGCCGGTGCTTCGCCGTTTCGAGCTCGATCTGCTGACCGCCATCGGCTATGCCCCGGCACTGGAGCACGATACCGGCGGAGAACCGATCGAGCCTGACCAACCCTACCGCTATCTGGCGGGCGAAGGCGCCGACAAGCTGGCGGCGGGCCGGAGCGGGCAGGGACGTTCGTGCGAAGTCAGCGGCGCGACGCTGCTGGCGCTGGCGGCGGGGGAGCTGGCTTCCGGTTCCGTCCAGCGCGAGGCCCGCGTGCTCTTGCGCATGCTGCTGGACGAGGCACTGGGTGGCGCCGAGCTTTCCACCCGCGAGCTGCTGTACCAGGTCGCCACCCTTGCCGATTGACACCCGTCCGCGTGCGTTCTGTAATGCCCGCCGGAACCGGAATTACGAAGGAAGTCCCATGATTCTGCTTGGCGTCAACATCGACCACGTCGCCACGCTGCGCAACGCGCGCGGCACCCGCTATCCCAGCCCGGTAGAGGCCGCGCTGGTGGCCGAGTCCAACGGGGCCGACCTGATCACCCTGCACCTGCGCGAAGACCGTCGTCACATCAAGGATGCCGACCTCGACGTCATCCGCGCCGCGATCAAGACCCGCATGAACCTGGAAATGGCGCTGACCGACGAGATGCTGGCCAACGCGCTGCGCGTCGCGCCGCATGACGTCTGCCTCGTCCCGGAAAAGCGCGAGGAAGTGACCACCGAGGGCGGGCTGGACGTGATCCGCTATTTCGACACCATCCGCGACTACACCCGCGAGATGCAGGCGCGTGGCATCCGCGTGTCCCTGTTCATCGACCCGGACGACGAACAGATCCGCGCGGCGCACGATGCCGGCGCGACGGTGATCGAGCTGCATACCGGCCGTTACGCCGAAGCGGACTATACCGAGGCGCAGGCCGACGAGCTGTCCCGCATCCGTCATGCCGCCATCCTCGGCAGCGGCTTCGGCACGGTGGTCAACGCCGGCCACGGCCTCAACTACCACAACGTCAAACCGGTGGCGGCCATCCGCGAGATCGCCGAGCTCAACATCGGCCACGCCATCGTCGCCCAGGCGCTGATGAGCGGCTTTGGTCCGGCCGTGCGCGAGATGAAGACGCTGATGATCGA
>JASLDQ010000039.1 GCA_030151505.1 Chromobacteriaceae bacterium | reverse complement strand
TCGACATCGCCGTAGACCGAATCCTGCTCGACCACGAACACCCGGTCGCGCAACTGCAGCAGGTCGTAGAGCTCATCGAGCGACAGCGCGGAAAAAGCGAGGCATTGCCAGTGAAGTTGCATGGGGAAACCTCCTGAATGGTGGGAAAGTCCGGCGGCGAAACGGGGCGCGGCGTGCGGTCGGCCGGGGGCGGCGGCCGCTGTGGCGCGCAACCCGGAGCCCCGTCCGGCGTTCCCGCCGCTTGCCCGCCAGCGGCGGCGATGGATCGCGAACCGGCGTCGAAACCGCCGCAGCATATACAATCCGGCCCTGACTGGAATCACTTTTGGCCCATGCCGCATGAACACTCCCATTGACAGCGCCGCCGGCGCACCGCCCGTCCTGCCTCCCGCCACCCCGTCCGCGCCGGACGACGGTTCCATTCCGCTCGACCTCTACGCCGAGCGCGCCTATCTCGAATACGCGATGAGCGTGGTCAAGGGCCGCGCGCTGCCCGAGGTGGCCGACGGCCAGAAGCCGGTGCAGCGCCGCATCCTGTACGCGATGAAGGACATGGGACTGGTGGCCGGGCAGAAGCCGGTCAAGTCCGCCCGCGTAGTCGGCGAAATCCTCGGCAAGTTCCACCCGCACGGCGACAGCTCGGCCTACGAGGCGCTGGTGCGGATGGCGCAGGACTTCACCCTGCGCTACCCGCTGATCGACGGCCAGGGCAACTTCGGCTCGCGCGACGGCGACGGCGCGGCGGCGATGCGCTACACCGAGGCGCGCCTGACCCCGATCGCCGACCTGCTGCTGTCCGAAATCGACCAGGGCACAGTCGACTTCGTCCCCAACTACGACGGCGCGTTCGAGGAACCGAGCCTCCTGCCTGCCCGCCTGCCGATGGTGCTGCTCAACGGCGCATCCGGCATTGCGGTGGGTCTGGCGACCGAAATCCCGCCGCACAATCTGCGCGAAGTCGCCGCCGCCGCGGTGGCGCTGCTGCACAATCCGGCCCTGACCACGCCGGAGCTGATGGACTTCATCCCGGCGCCGGACTTCCCCGGCGGCGGCCGCATCATCACCCCGGCCGGCGACATCCTGTCCGCCTACGAAACCGGGCGCGGCTCAGTGCGGGTGCGCGCCAAGTGGGAAGTGGAAAAGCTCGCGCGCGGGCAGTGGCGCATCATCGTCACCGAACTGCCGCCGGGCAGCAGCGCGCAAAAAGTGCTGGCCGAGATCGAGGACGCCACCAACCCCAAGATCAAGTCCGGCAAGAAGGTGCTCTCGCAGGACCAGCAGAACCTCAAGGCGCTGATGTTGTCGCAGCTCGACCGCGTGCGCGACGAATCCGACCAGCAAAGCCCGGTGCGGCTGGTGTTCGAACCGAAATCCAGCCGGCAGGACCCGGAAGAGTTCATGACGCTCTTGCTGGCGCAGACCAGCATGGAGCAGAACGTCTCGCTCAATCTGGTGATGATCGGGCTGGACGGCCGCCCGCGCCAGAAGGGCCTGCGCGACATCCTGACCGAGTGGCTGGCCTTCCGCGTCGACACCGTCACCCGCCGGCTGGCGCACCGCCTCAGCAAGGTCAACGCCCGCATCCACATCCTCGAAGGCCGCCAGACCGTCTTCCTGCACATCGACGAGGTGATCCGCGTCATCCGCGAGTCGGACGAGCCCAAGGGCGAATTGATGGCCGCCTTCGGCCTGTCCGACATCCAGGCCGACGACATCCTCGAAATCCGCCTGCGCCAGCTGGCGCGGCTGGAAGGCTTCAAGCTGGAGAAGGAACTGAGCGAGCTGCGCGGCGAGGCCGACAGCCTGCGCCACCTGCTCGACGACGAGGACGCCAAGCGTGCGCTGATCGTCAGCGAGATCGAGGCCGACGCCGCCAAGTACGGCGACGCCCGCCGCAGCGAGGTGAAGGAGGCCGGCAAGGCGGTGCTGACCCAGACCACCGCCGACGAGCCGATTACCGTCATCCTGTCGCAGAACGGCTGGATCCGCGCCCGCGTCGGCCACAGCGTCGACGTGGCCGCGCTCGGCTTCAAGGACGGCGACGCGCTGCACACCCTGATCGAAACCCGCACGGTGTGGCCGGTGGTGGTGCTCGACAGCCTCGGCCGCGCCTATACCGTGGACGCGGCCGACATTCCGACCGGTCGCGGCGACGGCGTGCCGGTGACCTCGCTGATCGAAATCCAGGACAAGGCCCGGGTCGCGCAGCTCTTGGCCGCGCCGGAGGACGCCCGCTTCGTCGTCGCCAATTCCGGCGGCTACGGCTTCGTGGTCGCCATGCGCGACATGGTCAGCCGGCAGAAGGCCGGCAAGGCCTTCATGAGCCTCGAGCCGAATGAAACGGTGCTGGCGCCGCTGCCGCTGGCCGGCGTCAACACCGACACCGCGTGGCTCCTGGCCGCCAGCAGCGAGGCACGCCTGCTGGCCTTCCCGCTGGCCGAGCTCAAGCAGCTCGGCAAGGGCCGCGGCCTGATGCTGATGGCGCTGGACGAGGGCGAAACTCTGTGCGCCACCGGCGTGGCGGCGGGCGAGCGCGCCGAAGTGGCCGGCCGCCTGCGCACCGGGCGCGAGGACAGCTTCCGTCTGAGCCTGGCTGACTACGCCGGCCGGCGCGGTCGGCGCGGCAAACTGCTGCCGAAAAAATGGCTGGTGACCGCGATCCGCCCGGCGAACTGACGCGGCCGTCGTTCGCGTCCGACGCCCTGCGCCTGTCGGTGCTGGGCGCGCTGCTGCTGCTGGCGCTGCTGGCGGGCGAACCGTTCGCCTTCGGCCACGCGCCGGCCGCGTTCCATCTCTGCCTCGGCGGCTATGTCGGCGTGATCTTGGCGGGCGGGCTGGCCGAGCGCGTGCTGGCCCGGCCCTTGACCGGCTGGCGCCTCCTGGGCGACACCGCCTTCGTCATGAGCCTGTCCTGGCTGACCGGCGGCGTGCGCAGCGGCGCCGCCATCCTGATGTTTCCCTACCTCGCCCTGGCCGCGCCGCGGCTGCGGCCCCGTTTCCTGCTGTTCCATGCCGCGCTGGCGTCGCTGGCCATTCTGGGCGAAACCGCCTGGCGGGTGCTGCGCGGGTTGAGCGGCGAGGCCGAGCTGATGCCGACCGGCTTTCTGGCGCTGGGCTATTTCGCCGTGGCGCTGGCCGCCAGCCGGCTGGCCGGCGCAGCGCGTGACTTCGAGACGCTGGCGGCGGCGCGGGCGGAGGAGCTGGCCGGCCAGGCGCGCCTGAACGAACTCCTGCTGTCCACGCTGGACGC
>JASLDQ010000007.1 GCA_030151505.1 Chromobacteriaceae bacterium | reverse complement strand
GGACGCGGCGCAACTCGAGACCGTGAGCGGCCTCTTCGGTCAGCCGGACGCGCTATGGACCGGCATCGCCCCCTTGCTGCCCCACCTGGACCGCCTGCCGCCGGTCGATCCGGCCGTTGGTCTGGACGAGCTGCTGGCCGGAGTCGGGGCCGAGCGGCGGGCGCGACTCGACGCGCTCAAGGCGCCGTGGCGGGACGGCTGGTGCGACGAGTTGGCCGCGCTGCTGGAAGCGGGCGTGGCCGCCAAGACGATCAATGCGCGCAGCCTCAACAGCAAGTCGCGCGCCGACTGGATGGCCGCCCTTCGCGACTGGGCCGACAGCCCGGACGCCATCGCCCCCGAACTGAGCAAAACCGCCTGGCAGCGCCTGACGCCCGCCGGACTGGCCGAGATCACCGTGGCCGGCCACGCCACGCCCGGCCATGCGGCGCTCGACGCCCTCGCCGCCCTGCCCGGCCAGCTCACGCGGCTGCCGCAGACCGCCAGCGCACTGCGCGCCCACGCGGCCCGCTGGATCGCCGCCCGACTGGAGGCCGAAAAGCAGCGCCGCGCCGAAATCGGCTTCGACGACATGATCTCGCGGCTGGACACCGCGCTGGCCCCCGCCAGCTCCGGCCGCGACAAGCTCGCCGCCACGCTGCGGGCGCAGTTCCCGGTCGCGATGATCGACGAGTTCCAGGACACCGACCCGGCGCAGTACCGCATTTTCCGCACGGTCTACGCCGAGCCGCCCGCGGGTGAGCGCACCGGCTTCTTCATGATCGGCGACCCCAAGCAGGCCATCTACGCCTTCCGCGGCGCCGACATCTTCACCTACCTGCAGGCACGCCGCGACGCGGGCGAGGCCCGGGTCTACACCCTGCACACCAACTACCGCTCGACCGGGGCGCTGGTGGCGGCGGTCAACCATGTATTCGCCACCGCCGACCGCTCGCTGCGGGATGCACCGCCTCTCCACGAGGAGGATCGGGGAACAAGCGAAGCCGCCGCCGGCATCTTCCTCTACCCCGGCATTCCCTTCGACGAGGTCGCCGCGCGCGGGCGCAAGGAAACGCTGCTGCTCGACGGCAAGCCCGCCCCGGCGCTGACGCTGTGGCGGCAGGATGGCGATGACGACGGGCTGGTCAGGAAATCCGACTACCAGCTCGCCATGGCCGCGGCCGCGGCCAGCCGGATCGTGGCGGTGCTCAATAGCGCGCCGGACGACGAGAACGCCCCTCCGCAGCAGGCCCGGCCCGGCGAAGGTGCGCCGATTAGCGTCTTCCGGGCCGAAGGCCAACGGGACAAGCCGGTGCGCCCGCGCGACATCGCGGTGCTGGTGCGCGACCGTTTCGAGGCCCGCCTGATCCGCGACGAACTGGACCGGCGCGGGGTGCGCTCGGTATACCTGTCCGACAAGGATTCGGTGTTCGCCAGCCAGGAGGCCGCCGACTTGCTGCGCTGGCTGGAGGCCGCCGCGTTTCCCGAGGACGGTCGCCGGGTGCGCGCCGCGCTCGCCACCATCACGCTCGCCACCCCGCTGGCAGAGCTCGACCGGCTGGCCGGCGACGAGCTGGCGTGGGAAGACGCGGTCGAACGCTTCCGCGACTACCGCCGCCAGTGGCAGCAGCAGGGCGTGCTGCCGATGCTGCGCCAGCTGATGCGCGACGAGAAACTGCCGCAGCGCCTGCTGGCCCGCGCCGACCGGGGCGGCGAGCGCGCACTGACCAATCTCCTGCATCTGGCCGAGCGGCTGCAGGCCGACAGCCAGCACAGCGACGGCGAACTGGGCCTTATCCGCCACCTGGCGGGGCAAATCCATGCGCCCGGCAACGACAGCGTGCTGCGGCTGGAAAGCGAGGCCGAGCTGGTGCGGGTGGTGACCATCCACAAGTCCAAGGGACTGGAATATCCGCTGGTGTTCCTGCCCTTCCTGTGCGGCTTCAAACCGGTCGATTTCGCCAAGCTCAAGACCCTGAGCTGGCACGACGATGACGGCGAGCTGCAGCTCGACCTGTCCAACCTGGACGAGGCCGGCCGGCAGGCTTGCCAGCGCGAGCGGCTGGCGGAGGACATCCGGCTGGTCTATGTGGCGCTGACCCGCGCCCGCCATGCCTTGTGGGTGGGCACGGCGCCGCTGGCAAGCGGCTCGGGCAAGAACAGGGCCTGCCGGATTCAGGAAGGCGGACTGGGCTGCCTGCTCGGCGCGGGCCGGCCGCTGGATGAGGCCAGCCTGGCCGAACGGCTGGAGCAGCTCGCCGCCACGCTGGAATCGCATCCCGGCGCCATCGTCGTCGCCGCGCCCGACGCGGACGACACGCGCTGGCAGCCTCGCCGCGACGACGCGGTGTTGCACGACGCGCGCCGTTTCAGCGGCCGCATCGGGCGCGACTGGTGGGTATCGAGCTATACCGCGCTGTTGAACAATATGCAGGGCGGCGCCGGCGAGCGCCCCGTCGCCGGCCCCGACAACCCGATCGCGGCGGTGCTGGGCGACGAGAACCAGACCGACAGCGAGCAGGACATCGACACGCCGCTGGCCGCCGCCGGCCGCACCCTGCATGACTTCTACCGTGGCCCCAAGGCCGGGGTGTTTCTGCACGGCCTGCTGGAATGGGCCGCCACCGCCGGCTTCGCCCGCGCCGCCGCTGACGGCGGAATGCGGCAGGACATGCTGGCCCGCCGCTGCCAGCGCCGCACGCTGACCGGCTGGATCGGCTTCTTCGACGACTGGCTGCCGCAGCTCTTGCGCCTGCCGCTGCCGCTGCCCGACAGCGCGGCACCGGTGGTGCTGGCCGACCTGTCGCCGCGCGCCGCCCGGGCGGAAATGGAATTCTGGCTCGGCAGCGAGCGGGTGCCGATCAAACGGATCGACGCGCTGGTGAGCCAGTCGCTCTGGCCCGGCGCCGCGCGACCGCAACTGGCGCCGGCCATGCTCAACGGCATGTTCAAGGGCTTCATCGATCTGGTGTTCGAACACGAAGGCCGCTTCTACGTGGCCGACTACAAATCCAACTGGCTGGGCCCGGACGCCGCCGCCTATACCCCGGCCGCGATGCGCCACGCGATGCTGGAGCACCGCTACGACCTGCAGGGCGTGCTCTACACCCTGGCCCTGCACCGCCTGCTCAAACACCGGCTTGGCCCGCGCTACGACTACGGTCGGCACGTCGGCGGCTTCGTCTACCTTTTCCTGCGCGGGCTGGACGAGCGCGGGCGCGGCATGGTGTGCGAACACCCGCCGCAAGGCCTGATCGAGGCACTGGACGCGCTGTTCGCCCACGCCGACCACAAGGAGACCGATC
The DNA here is from genome assembly GCA_030151505.1 of Chromobacteriaceae bacterium. Classification (GTDB taxonomy): domain Bacteria; phylum Pseudomonadota; class Gammaproteobacteria; order Burkholderiales; family Aquaspirillaceae; genus JASLDQ01. The sequence continues at coordinate 4,188 of JASLDQ010000007.1, read as the reverse complement.
ATGCCGGCTGAACTGTTCGCCACGCTGGACGCCTGGGTGGCGCTGCGCTGGCTCAGGCCGCTCGACCGCGCCTTCGCCCGCTTTCTGCACGACGACGGCGGCGAACGCGAACCGCGCGTGCTGCTGGCCGCCGCGCTCGCCAGCCATCAGCTCGGCCGGGGCCATCCGGCGCTCGACCTGGCCGTCACGCTGGCCGACCCGGCCGGCGCGCTGTCGCTGCCGCCGCCCGAGCTCGCCCTGCCCGATCCGCCGCCCCGGCTACCCGAGCACTGGCTCACCGGCCTCGTTCCGGCCGACTGGACCGGCCAGCTGGCCGCGTCGGCCGTGGTCGGCGGCCCGCTGGCGGACGGCACGTCGCCGCTGGTGCTGACGGGCGGGCGGCTGTATCTGCGCCGCTACTGGCATTACGAACGGCAGGTGGCCCTCGGCATCCGCCAGCGGCTGGCGCAACGCCTGGCCGTGCCGGCCGACCTGGCCGCGCGGCTGGATGCGTTGTTCGGCCCGCTGCGCAGTGACGACGAGAAAAACCGGACGGCGGTGCACTGGCAATCGGTCGCGGCCGCGGTGGCGGCGCGCAGCGCCTTCGCGGTGATTTCGGGCGGGCCGGGCACCGGCAAGACCACCACGGTGGTGCGGCTGCTGGGACTGCTGCAGGAGCTGGCGCTGGAACGCGACCCGGACCGCCCGCTGTTGATCCGGCTGGCGGCGCCGACCGGCAAGGCGGCGGCGCGCCTGACCGAATCGATCGGCAAGGCGGTCGGTGAGCTGGATGCAGGTGTCCGGCCGCACATTCCGGCCGAGGTCAGCACCCTGCACCGGCTTCTGGGGGCCCGGCCGGACACGCGCCACTTCCGCCACCATGCCGGCAACCCGCTGGCGCTGGACGTGCTGGTGATCGACGAAGCGTCGATGGTGGATCTGGAAATGATGGCGTCGGTGCTGGCCGCCCTGCCGCCGCAGGCGCGGCTGATCCTGCTGGGCGACAAGGACCAGCTGGCCTCGGTCGAGGCCGGCGCGGTACTGGGCAGCCTGTGCGCCGATGCGGTCGGCCACGATGCGCCGGACGCCGCCGCAAACTGCTCACCCGAGCTGGCCGGCTGGCTGCGGCAGGCCAGCGGCTACGCGGTGCAAGCGCTGGATGCAGGCCCGTCGCCGCTGGGCGACCACGTGGTGGTGCTGAAGAAGAGCCACCGCTTTGGCGCGGCCAGCGGCATCGGCCGGCTGGCACGCGCGGTCAACGCCGGCGACATGGCGCAGGTGGAGGCCGTGTGGCGGCAGGAACTGCCGGACGTGACCTGGCTGACGGTGAAGGACGAGGCTGATCGCCAGATCGACCGGCTGGTGCTGGACGGCTACCGGCCCTACCTCCGGCTGGTGGCGCGGGGCGCGGAAGGCAAAGCGGATGAATGGGCGCGCAGCGTGCTGGACGCGTTCGGCACCTTCCGCCTGCTGTGCGCGCTGCGGCGCGGGGCATGGGGGGTGGAAGGACTGAATCTGCGCTGCGCGGCCATCCTGCGCGGCGCCGGGCTGATCGCCGGACATGACGGCGAGTGGTATCCGGGCCGGCCGGTGATGGTGACGCGCAACGACTACGCGCTGGGGCTGATGAACGGTGACATCGGCCTTACCCTGCCCGACGGTGACGGCCGCCTGCGGGTGTGCTTTGCGCTGGCCGACGGCAGCCTGAAACGGGTGCTGCCCAGCCGGCTGGGCGACGCCGAGACGGTGTACGCGATGACGGTGCACAAGTCCCAGGGGTCGGAATTCGGCCACACCGCGCTGGTGCTGCCGGACCGCAACAACCCGGTGCTGGGACGCGAACTGGTCTACACCGGCATCACCCGCGCCAAGACCCGCTTCACCCTGCTGACGCCGACCCCGGCGGTGCTGGCGCGTGCAGTGGCTCAGCGCACCCTGCGCAGCAGCGGACTGGCCGAGGCGCTGGCGACGGACTAGCCAGCCTGCGCCTTGCCGCGTTGCGCCCCCAATCCGCCGTTTTGATCCGGGGCGGCGAACGTGACGCCCGGCGCCCGGGCAAAGTCGCGGCGCCTGCCGCCGGCCGGACGCCCAGGCGCGGCTGGCCATGCCTATGGCGCGCGGGCTCATCCGGGCTCGCTACGGCGCCCCGCCTCGCGGTGATGGCAGGTCTGGCAGACGCTCAGGGGCGCCCGCCTGCACGCTGGCGTACCCGCTCGAACAGGCACACCGCCGCCGCCACGGCGACGTTGAGCGACTCGGCCTCGCCCGGCATCGGAATCAGCACCTTGTCCTGTGCCAGCGCGGCCAGCGTTTCGCTGACTCCGGCGCCCTCGTTGCCGAACACGAAGGCGCATGGCCCGCTCAGCTCAAGCTGGTAAAGCGACTGCGTGGCGGCCAGATGCGTCACCAGCCGCTTGCCGGCAAAGCGGCCCAGCACGTCGGCCAGATCGGCGTTCTCGACGATATCCAGCACGAAATGCGCGCCCATGCCGGCGCGCAGCACCTTGGCCGACCAGACGTCGGCACAGCCGGCCGACAGGTAGACCGTGAACACGCCGGCGGCGGCGGCGGTGCGCAGGATGGTGCCGAGGTTGCCGGGATCCTGCACGTCCTCCAGCAGGAGACAGCTCGGGTCGGCCGGCCGGCGCGACGACGGCAGCCCGGCGACCGCGATGATTTCGGGCGGACTGGCGAGGCTGCTGAGCTTCTTGAGCGCGGCCGGCGCCAGCGCAAGGCGCTCGCACGAAGCCGGCAGCCGCCGCAACAAGGCGGCGACTTCGGGGTGGTCGAGCGCGTCGTCGCGCACCAGCACTTGGCGCACGTCGTCGTGGCGGTCGAGGCAGGCGTCGAGCAGATGCAGGCCTTCGAGCACGACCACGCCGGCGCGGCGGCGTTCGGCCGGCTTGTCGACGAGGCGCGCCAGCGTCTTGACCGTATCGTTTTGGGGGGAAGCGATGAATTTCATGGCGCGCGAGTGTAGCGGGGAATGAGGGCACGTGCGGCAAAACCGGCTCGAAGGGGCGCAATCCGGGGCCAGGTTCTTGCCAGCCCCATTTCCGGATTAGGCGGAACGGCCTGACAGCCCGGGGCGCCGGGCAAGGGAAACGCCGCGCCGGATGTATCAGGCAGGGAAGCCTCGGTCCGGCGGAACGGGCGCGCCGACGGATGTAGGACCGGCGCAGAATCCTGCACGGCGGCGGATGAGAACGCCGCTGCACCAAACACCAAAAGCGATGTGCGGAACCCGAACCGGTCCGCAACAGCGCGGGCTGGGCCGCTGCTTAGTGGCTCAGCCCGGTCGCCGCACTCTTGATCTGCGCGTAGGCCCCGTCGTCCACCGCCTGCAGGCGCGGCAACCGGTCGGCATAGATCAGCCCGGCCAGACGGCCTTCGCGCAGTACCGACATCAGCACGAAACCACTGTCGGCGACATGATCCCAGAAGGGATGCGGATAGCGCGTCTTGAGCGCGGCAAACTGTTCCGGCTGGCAGCGGAAAGCCTGCGGCTTGGTGGCGAAGGCGGCGAAAAAGCTTCCTTCGTGCACGGGAATGCGTACGTCGATCAGGCCGGCGCTGCGATCGACGCCGATGTGGTAACGCGACAGCAGGGCATCCTCGCCGGCGTCGAACTGGAAGAACACCGTCCGGTCGCAATCGGCCACTCCGACGATGCGGCGCAGGACGTTGCAGACCTCCAGCCCGAAGGCGGCCTCGGCATTGTCGGTGTCGTTCTGCCAGTCCAGATGGAGGAACTCGTGCTCGGACACCAGCGGAGCCTGGGCTTCCAGCGGCAGCACCCGGGCGGGATCGGCATAGGCGCGGGTGTAGCCTGCGCGCGCCAGCGCCAGCGACGACGAGACCAGACTGTGCCAGGTCTGTTCGACCGGGACGACCAGCAGGTCGGCCGCCGCGCGCAGGTGATCCTGCACCTTGGGCAGCCACCAGCCGTCGCATACATGGTTGGCCACGGTGATGGCATGGCGCAGCAGCAGGCGGTTGCGGCTGAGGTCGTACTGGGAGAACAGCCGCTCGATCAGCTCGGAGGGCAGGCCGGCGGCGGCAAAGACTTCACGGGAGAACATCGTGTAGTCGTCCCCGACCGCGCGCAAGGCGGCCCGCTCGACGCCGCCTTCGAGGCTCAGGTCGTGATCGAGGGCATAAAGCGCCAGCGGCACGTTGTAGAGCAAGGCGGCGGTGAAATATTCCTCG
>JASLDQ010000335.1 GCA_030151505.1 Chromobacteriaceae bacterium | reverse complement strand
CCGGCGCTGCTCAGCGCAGGCCGAGCACGTCCTGCATGTCGAACAGGCCCTTGGGCTGTTCGGCCAGCCAGCGCGCGGCACGCACCGCGCCGTTGGCGAAGGTGAGGCGGCTGGAGGCCTTGTGGGTGATTTCGACCCGCTCGCCCAGGGTGGCGAACAGCACGGTGTGGTCGCCCACCACGTCGCCGGCGCGCACGGTGGCAAAGCCGATAGTGCCCGGGTCGCGTTCCCCGGTCACGCCTTCGCGGCCGTAGACCGCGCATTCCTTCAAGTCGCGGCCCAGTGCGTTGGCGACGACTTCGCCCATGCGCAGCGCGGTGCCCGACGGCGCATCGACCTTGAAGCGGTGGTGTGCTTCTGTGATCTCGATGTCGTAGCCTTCGTTGAGCACGCGGGCGGCGATGTCGAGCAGCTTGAAGCTGAGGTTGACGCCGACCGAGAAGTTGGCAGCGAACACGATGCCGATGTCGGCGGCGGCGGCCCGGATGGCTGCCTTGCCTGCGTCATCGAAGCCGGTGGTGCCGATGATGTGGTTGACCTTGTGCTTGCGGCAGGCGGCCAGGAATTCCAGCGAGCCTTCCGGGCGGGTGAAGTCGATCAGCGCGTCGGCGCCGGTCAGCGCGGCGTCCAGATCGGTGCTGATCTTCACGCCGGTCTGTTGACCTGCGAAGAGGCCGGCATCCTGGCCGATGTAGTCGCTGCCTTCGCGCTCCAGGGCGGCGTGAAGCTCCACGCCGGGCGTAGCGAGGATGGCTTCGATCAGGGTGCGCCCCATGCGGCCGCTGCTGCCGGCGATGACCAGTTTGAGTGCCTTCATCGTCATTGTCCTTGTGCGGGCGTCGCCGGTTGCTGGGTGGCGTCCAGCGCCGGACGGCGGGCCGGGAATACGTCGCCTTCCCAGCGGGTCAGCTGGTCGGCACTGAAATGGACCGTGAAGCGTTTCTGCTCGACCTGCTTGCCGTTGCGGTAGAGCTGGTAGGAGTAGTCCCAGCGGTCGGCATGGAACATGTCGGTCAAGAGGGGGGTGCCGAGCAGGAAGCGCACTTGCGAGCGGCTCATGCCGACCCGCAGCTTGTCCACCGCATCCTGGGTGACGACATTGCCTTGCTGGATGTCGACGGTGTGCGGCTGCAGAAAGCCGGGGAGGGAGTTGAGACTGCAGGCGGAGAGCAGCAGCACGGCTGCCAGGAGCGGGATTTTATTCATTATTTGAGCGGGCGATGACCGGTAATTGGGCGGGGGCTCGAAAAGGCTATATCATAGCTCAAATGCGCAACTGCACCACTCTACTGCCATGAACCAAGCCAGTCATCTCAAAAGCATCGGTCTGAAGGCCACCGGCCCACGCCTGAAAATCCTCAACCTGTTCGAAACGAGCGAGAAGCGCCATCTCTCTGCCGAGGATGTGTACCGCCAGCTGATCGCTGAAAACATCGACGTCGGTCTGGCTACCGTCTACCGCGTGCTGACCCAGTTCGAGCAGGCCGGCATTCTCGAGCGTCATCACTTCGAGTCCGGCAAGGCGGTGTACGAGCTCAATCAGGGCAGTCACCACGACCATCTGGTGTGCATGCATTGCGGCCACGTGATCGAATTCTTCGATCCCGAAATCGAGGCGCTGCAGGACAAAATCGCCCAGCGCTACGGTTTCCGCATCCTCGAGCACTCGATGTACCTGTATGGCGAGTCGCTGGACGGCAAGTGCAACCATCCCATTCAGACCGAACCTCCCCACGAGGCATGATTCCCTGGCTCGGTGAGGCCGATCCGTTCCCGCCGCTGGCGAGCGCGCTGGTCGAGCCCAACGGCTTGTTGGCCGCCGGGCTGGACCTGACGCCGCGCCGATTGCTGGCGGCTTATCTCGACGGCATCTTCCCGTGGTTCAACGAAGGGGAGCCGGTTCTGTGGTGGAGCCCCGATCCGCGCATGGTGCTGTTCACCGACGAATTGCGCGTGACCCGCTCGCTGTCGAAAGTCCTGCGCAACCGCCATTACACCGTCACGGTTGATGCCGCCTTCCGCCAGGTCATGCAGGCCTGCGCCCAAGCTGTGCCCGACCGTCCCGCTACCTGGATCACCGACGATATCGTTGAGGCCTACTGCAACCTGCATGAACGCGGGCTGGCCCACTCGGTCGAAACCTGGATCGACGGCGAACTGGCCGGCGGTCTCTACGGCGTGGCCATTGGCCGGATGTTCTATGGCGAATCGATGTTCTGCCGCCAGCGCGACGCATCGAAAATCGCGTTCGTCCACCTGGTCCGCCGGCTGGCCGAACACGGCGTCGGAATGATCGACTGCCAGATGCATACCGACCATTTGGCCAGTCTGGGCGCGCGGGAGATAGCGCGCAGCGATTTTGTTGCTAGATTGAAGCAGGCAACGGCGCAGACTGCGCCGGACGGACTCTGGACCGGATCATCACAGCTGCTGGTACGACAATGAGCCACCGCGACAACGACAAGCTGTTCAGTGTCCATTTCTATGCCACGGCGCCCTATCCGTGCAGCTATCTGGACGACCGGCAGGCGCGTTCCCAAGTCGCCATCCCCACCGAGAGCATCGACAGCACCATCTACAGCCAGCTGATCCGGATCGGTTTTCGCCGCAGCGGCTTGTTTACCTACCGTCCGTATTGCGACAACTGCGACGCCTGCGTGTCGGTGCGGCTACCGGTGGCCGCGTTCACTCCCAACCGCAGCCAGCGCCGCGCCGCAGTCTGTCATGCCGGCCTGACCGTCCGCCTGCTGCCGCTCGAATACCAGGAAGACCACTACCAGCTTTACCGTCGTTACCAGGAAAGCCGTCACAGCAGCGGCAGCATGGCCGCCGACGACCGGGGGCAGTACACCGAGTTCGTGCTCAAGAGCGGGGTCGAAAGCTGGCTGGCTGAGTTCCGGCTCGATGGCGACCTGAAAATGGTCAGCCTGATCGACCGGCTCGACGACGGGTTGTCGGCGGTTTACACCTTTTTCGAGCCGGACGACACCACCGCCAGTTATGGCACCTACAAC
>JASLDQ010000324.1 GCA_030151505.1 Chromobacteriaceae bacterium | reverse complement strand
CGGTGTCGATCGAGGGTTTCGGCAAGCCGACCCGCGCGCCGCCCGGCTGCTGCTCGTATTGCATGAACACGAGGTTCCAGATCTCGATGAAGCGGTCGCCGTCGGCGTCGGCAGAGCCGGGCGGGCCGCCGGGGATGTGCTCGCCGTGGTCGTAGAAGATTTCCGAGCACGGCCCGCACGGGCCGGTGTCGCCCATCGCCCAGAAATTGTCGGAGGTCGCGATACGGATGATCCGTCGCTCCGGCAGGCCGGCGATCTTCTTCCACAGGCCGTGGGCCTCGTCGTCCTCGGCGTAGACGGTGACCAGCAGCTTCTCGACCGGCAGGCCGAAGTCCTTGGTGATCAGGGTCCAGGCCAGCTCGATCGCCCGGTCCTTGAAGTAATCGCCGAACGAGAAATTGCCGAGCATTTCGAAAAACGTGTGATGCCGCGCGGTGTAGCCGACGTTTTCGAGGTCGTTGTGCTTGCCGCCGGCGCGCACGCATTTCTGCGAGGTGGTGGCGCGGGTGTAGGGACGCTTGTCGAAGCCGAGGAACACGTCCTTGAACTGGTTCATGCCGGCATTGGTGAACAGCAGGGTCGGGTCGTCGTGCGGAACCAGCGAGCTGGAGGCGACGATCTGGTGGCCCTTGCTGGCGAAGAAGTCGAGGAACTTCCGGCGGATTTCAGCAGCTTTCATGTGCGAATGTCTTGTCCTTGAGCCGGCGTCGGGCCGGGTGCGGTAAGCGGGAAAATAACGCTGGAATTGTCTTATGAACGGGGGCCGGATGCAACGCAGCAATGACAAAGCCCCTCGCGGGGAGGGGCTTTTCGGAGTTGGTGCGTTCAGGTCGCCGGCTTAGTAGTCGCCGCGGCCGCCGCGACCACGGTTGCCACCGAAGCCGCTGCCGCCGGACGGACGACGATCACCGTAACCGCGGTTGCCGCGGTTGTCGTTGCTGCCGCCACCCCAGCTGTTGCCGCGATTGTCATCGCTACGGCTGCTGCGGTTGTCGTTGCCACCGCCCCAGCTGTTGCCGCGGTTGTCGCCGGCTGCTGCGCGCGGCTGGCGGTCGCCGAAGGCCGGACGATCACCGAAGGCCGGGCGGTCGCCGTAGCTGCGCGGTGCGGCTGCGCCATCGGCGGGACGGCGGTCATTGCTGAAGCCGTTGCCGTGACGATGGCCGCCACCCGGACGACGGTCCTCGAAGCGCTTGGCGCCGAAACCGCCGCCACCGTTCGGACGACGGCCGCCGGCGCCGCCCTTGCCGCCGAAGCCGCGGTCCTGCGGCTTGTGGCGGGCTTCCATGCCGGCGATTTCGATGACGTCGATCTTGTGGTTGGTGAAGCGTTCGATGCGACGCAGCGGCATCACGTCGTCGCGGCCGACCAGCGACACGGCGGTGCCGGTGGCGCCAGCACGACCGGTACGGCCGATGCGGTGCACGTAGTCTTCGGCGAAGCGCGGCAGGTCGAAGTTGAGCACGTGGCTGATGCCGGCGACGTCGATGCCGCGGGCGGCCACATCGGTGGCAACCAGCACCTGGATCGCGCCGTTGCGCAGCTTGGTCAGCGTGCGCTGGCGGTCGCGCTGCTGCATGTCGCCGTGCAGCGAGTCGGCCGGAATGCCGGCGACGGCCAGTTCGTCGGCCAGGGTGTCGCAGTCGCGCTTGGTGGCGACGAACACGATAGCCTGCTTGACATCGTCCTGGGCCAGCAGGTGCTGGGTCAGGCGGCGCTTGTGGCCGACGTCGTCAGCGTAAATCAGCTGCTGGGCGATGTTTTCGTGCTTGGCGGTCTGGGCGGCGATTTCGATGGTGGCCGGATCGTTCAGCAGCTGGTCGGCGAAGTCCTTGACGTTGCGGGTCATGGTTGCGGTGAAGAAAGCGGTCAGGCGATCCTTCGGCAGCTTGTTGGCGATTTCCAGCACGTCATCGGAGAAGCCCATGTCCAGCATGCGGTCGGCTTCGTCGAGGATCAGCATTTCCAGGCGGGAGAAGTCGATGCGGCCCGAGTTCATCTGGTCGATCAGGCGACCCGGGGTGGCGACCAGGATCTCGACCGGCTTGGACAGCAGTTCGTTCTGGATGCGGAAGGACACGCCGCCGATCAGGCTGATGGTGCGGATGCGCGACAGGCCCTTGGAGAACAGTTCGGACGCGCGGGCCACCTGTTGAGCCAGTTCGCGGGTCGGGGTCAGCACCAGCACGCGCGGGCCGCGGCCTTGCTTGACGGGCGGTTCGATCAGGCGTTGCAGTGCGGGCAGCAGGAAGGCGGCGGTCTTGCCGGTACCGGTTTGCGCGGAGGCGATCAGGTCGCGGCCGCCCACCAGAATGGGGATGCCTTCGGATTGCACCGGGGTCGGCTGGGCAATGTTTTGTTGCGTGAGGGCATTGACGATGCGCGCGTCGAGGCCGAGCGCGGAGAAAGCGTTGTCTTGCACGGAATATTCCTTGGAGTGCAGGGTCTGTCGGGCTCAGCGACGGGACGAAACGGCGTCAGGCAATAGACGGCGGCGGCACGAACATCGAAGCCAACCGGGGTGCCGAAAAAGGAAAACTCGACGGGAGGTCAGAAATTCGATGAGCCTGCCAGATTGGCGTTGCCGTAGCGTGGCAACAGGGCAGGCGGAGCTGAGCGGAGGCCGTAATATACGTACCTGGCAGGGATTGTGCAAATTTTATTTGCGATAACGAAAATAAAATGGGCGAAACCAAAGTTTCGCCCATTTATCTGCCATGTTTTCTCTTGATTCAGAAACTTACTGGCTGATTTTTGCTTTTTTCTTCAGATCGGCCAGGAAAGCCTCGAAACGCTTGCCCTGGAGCTGCTGTTCCAGCTGCGGCTTGACCTGCTCGAAGGCCGGGAAGTCGGCATCCTTCACGTCGATCAGCTGGATGATGTGGTAGCCGAACTGGCTCTTCACCGGCTGGGCCGTGATCTGGCCCTTCTGCAGCTTGACCATCGCGCCGGAGAATTCCGGTACCAGCGCCTGCGGGTTGACGAAGCCCAGATCGCCGCCGTGGGTCTTGCTGCCGGTGTCGAGCGAGCGCTCGCGGGCGAGGTCCTCGAACTTCTTGCCCTTCTTCAGCTGTTCCAGCACCTGGGCCGCTTCGGCTTCGGTCTTGACCAGAATGTGGCGGGCACGGAATTCCTTCTGGTTCGACTGGGCCTTCACGCGGTCGTACTCGGCGCGCATTTCGGCTTCGCTGACCGGATGGGACTTGCTGTAGTCGCGCACGAACAAGTTGGCGAGCAGGGCGGCCTGAACATTTTCCAGTTCGCTCTTGTACTCGCTGCTCTTGTCGAGGCCCTTCTTGAGGGCTTCCTGGCGCAGCAGTTCGGTCATCACCACGCGGTCGCGGGCGGCCTCGCGCAGCTGGGGCGAATCAGGCTGGCCCTGCTGCTGCATCTGGGCGGCAAAGGCGTCGATGCGGGATTGCGGAACGAGCGCGCCGTTGACTTGGATACCGTTGGCAGCGATGGCCGGCGCGGCCAGCGCGGCGGCGATGAGGGTCAGCGAAATGAGTTTGCGCATTGGAGTGTGATTTTCTTGGACGTTCGTGAAGGACGGTTACTGGATCTTGGCCTTGCCGCGCAGTTCGGTCACGGCCTTTTCGATGGCCTGGCCCTGCAGCTGGCGGGCGATTTGCGGCTTGGCTTCTTCATACGCCGGAATCTTGAGCGCGCGGGTGTCTTCCACCTTGAACAGGAACCAGTTGCTGCCGTCGGTGATCGGGGCGGTAACCTGGCCCTTGCCCAGCGGCTTGAGCGCGTCGGCCAGCGGCTTGGGCAGGGCGGCGGTGTTCACCCAGCCGGTGTCGCCACCGCTTTGCTTGGCGGACGGATCCTTCGACTTCTGCTTGGCCAGCGCCTCGAAGCTGCCACCCTTCTTCAGCTGGGCGGCCAGCGCCTCGGCTTCGGCCTGGGTGCCGACGATGATCTGGCGGGTATGCACTTCCTTGTGGCCGGCGCTCTGCGACTTCAGGCGGTCATACTCGGAGCGGATCTGGGCGTCGCCGACCGGGCTCTGCTTGGCGATGTCCTCGAACAGGGCCTGGCGCATCAGGTCTTCGCGCACTTCTTCCAGGCGCTCCTTGAACTGGGAGGTCTTGTCCAGGCCGCGGCGGCCGGCTTCCTGCAGGATCAGCTGGCGGGTGATGAGCTGTTGCTTGAGCTCGGCGCGCAGTTCGGGCGTGTCCTTGACGCGGCCGCCACTGCTCTTGACCACCGAGTCGGTAGCCTGGTCGAGTTCGGACTGCTGGATCGCGGTGCCGTTGACCACGGCGACCGGTGCGGCGTAGGCGGCACCGGAGAGGGCGAGAACGATGAGGGGGGCGATGAAACGGGCGGAACGCATGGATTCTCCAGTTTTTGCAATGAGACCGGGTCAGATCTCGTCGGGCGCGTAGGCTTTGATCGACAGTGCGTGGATGCGCTGCGGGAAGAGATCAGCCAGCTTGTCCTTGATCAGACGGTGCCGGGCCAGAAGACGCTGGCCTTGAAACACCGGGCTGACGATGGTCAGGGTGAAATGGCCGCCGCCGGTGTTGCCGGCATGGCCTGCATGATCGGCGCTGTCATCGTCGATCGTCAGGCTGTCCGGCGCCAGGTCGGTCAGGCGGTCGCGGATCAGGTCGGCAAGCTCGCTCACGCGGGCAGGGCCTTCTTGAACGGTTTGATGTCGACGGCGCGGTACACGCCGGCGGCCACATAAGGATCGGCATCGGCCCAGGCACGGGCGGCCTCGAGCGAATCGAATTCCGCCACGATCAGGCTGCCGGAGAAGCCGGCCGAGCCGGGATCGGGGCTGTCGATGGCGGGGCAGGGACCGGCCAGCACCAGCCGGCCGTCGGCCTGCAGCGCCTGGAGGCGGTCCAGATGAGCCGGCCGGGCGGCCAGGCGGGCTTCGAGCGAGCCGGGAACGTCGTGGCCGAGGATCAGGTAGAGCATTATTCCTTGTCTCCGAGATAGCGGGACAGCATCGCGCTTTGCACCAGCACGAACAGCAGCATCAGTCCCATCCCGCCGAACAGTTTGAAGTTGACCCACACTTCCTCGCTGAAAGTGAAGGCGACAAACAGGTTGATCGCGCCCATCGCGGCGAAGAACAGCACCCACGACAGGGTCAGTCTGGCCCATACCGGCTCGGGCAGTTCCAGCTGCTTGCCCATCAGCGCGCGCATCGGGCTCTTGCCGAGCAGCCACTGGCTGGCGGCCAGCCCGCCGGCCATCGCCCAGTACAGCACCGTTGGCTTCCACATGATGAAGCGCTTGTCGTGCAGCAGCAGCGTCGCGCCGCCCAGCACCACGATCAGTCCCAGCGATACCCACTGCATGGTTTCGACCTTGCGGTGCCGGATCCAGGCCAGCGCCACTTGCACCGTCGTGGCCGCAATCGCCACGCCGGTGGCAACGAACATGTCGCGGGTGAAGTAGTAGGCGCCGAAGAACAGCAGGATGGGGAACAGGTCGGAGAGAAATTTCATGGTCGGGAATTATGCCGGCTTGCGGCAAGCGGGCGCAACCGTCGCGCCGGTCAGCCGGCCACCACGGGCTCGATCAGGATTTCCACCCGGCGGTTGAGCTGGCGGCCGGCCTCGGTGGCATTGGAGGCGCGGGGCTGGCTGGCGCCCATGCCGTAGCTGCTCAGGCGTTGCGGGGCGACATTGCGGCCGAGCAGGTAGCTGTTGACCGATTGCGCCCGGTTTTCCGACAGCGGGATGTTGATGCGGTCGCTGCCGGTCGCGTCGGTGTGGCCGGAAATCGCCAGCGTGGTCTTGCCGTACTGGTTGACGATGGCGGCGATCTTGCCCAGCGTCGGGTAGAAGCCGGGCTTGATGACCGCCGAGCCGGTATCGAAAGCGGTGGCGTTGGTCATCGTCACCAGGATGCTGTTGTCCGCGCGCTTGAGCACGCTGATGTTGCCGGCCTGGATCTGCGGCGCGAGCTGGCCCTGGAAATCGCGCGCCTGGCGGTCCATGTAGGCACCGATGCCGGCGCCTGCCAGCCCGCCGCCGATCGCGCCGATCAGGGCACCCTTGCCGCGGTTCTTGTGGTTGATCGCCGCGCCCGCCGCCGCTCCGCCGAGAGTGCCGATGATGGCGCCCTTTTCGGTGTAGTTGAGATTGCGCGAGCGGCCGTATTCGTCGGTAGCGCAACCGGTGGCGAGCAGAGTGGTGGAAATCAGCAGGAGCAGTGTTTTGTTTGGCATGTCTGGCCGGCTTTCTTGTCGGTCTTTGTCATGAAGGGCGGGCATGGACGATCCTGAAAGGAAACGGTCTGTGCCGCGCACGTAACGGGCCGGTGAAGGCGTCCCGGCCGTCGCCGGGACGCGGCAGGCAAAGGGTCAGGCGAACAGGCGGGCCAGCGCCGCGCCGGGGTCGGCCTCGCGCATGAAGGCTTCGCCGACGAGGAAGGTGTGGACACCGTGCTCGCGCATGCGGGCCACGTCGGCTGGCGTCGCGATCCCGCTCTCGGTGACCGCGATGCGCTCGGCGCCGATCTGCGGCAAGAGGCGCAGGGTGGTGTCGAGGCTGACCTCGAAGGTGCGCAGATTGCGGTTGTTGACGCCGATCAGCGGCGACTTCAGCTGTAGCGCCCGTTCCAGCTCGGCTTCGTCGTGTACCTCGACCAGCGCGGCCATGCCCAGCTCGGCGGCCAGCGCCTCGAAGTCGCGCAGTTGCGGCAGGTCGAGCTCGGCCACGATCAGCAGGATGCAGTCGGCGCCCATCGCGCGGGCTTCGACGATCTGGTAGGGCTCGACCATGAAGTCCTTGCGCAGCACCGGCAGGGTGCAGGCGGCGCGGGCGGCTTCGAGGTAGTCGGGCGAGCCCTGGAAGTAGTCGCGGTCGGTCAGCACCGACAGGCAGGCCGCGCCGTGGATCTGGTAGCTCTCGGCGATGTCGGCCGGGCGGAAGTCCGGCCGGATGATGCCCTTGGACGGGCTGGCCTTTTTCACTTCGGCGATCACGCCGGCCTGGCCGGCCGCGTGCTTGGCGCGCAGCGCGCCGACGAAGTCGCGCAAGTCCTGCTGCCGGGCTTCGGCGTCGGCGCGGACGGACTGGTAGCTGCGGGCGGCGCGGGCGGCGGCAACTTCTTCGTGTTTGGTGGCGACGATGCGCTTGAGGATGTCGGACATGGTTCGTTTTTCTGGAGCGTCTTTAGGGATGGGCCGCGAAAAACCGCATCAGTCGTTGCGGCAGCCAGTCGATGTTACCGGGAAACCGGCCGCTGACGAAACCGGCGTGGCCGCCGTGTGCCGGGAATTCGCGGGTAACCGCCGGACTGACCTCGTCGGCGCCGGGCAGGGCGGCGGCCGGCAGGAAAGGATCGTTGCGGGCGTTCAGCAGCAGGGTCGGCACGGTGATGCGGTCCAGCCACGGCTTGCTGCTGGCGCGGACCCAGTAGTCGCGCGCGTCGGCAAAACCGTGCAGCGGCGCGGTCACCAGCTCGTCGAATTCCAGGAAGGTGCGGCTGCGTGCGACCCGGCGGCCGTCGAACAGGCCGGGGTGGCGGGCCAGCGTCTTGCGGCTGCTCGCCTTCAGGGTCCTGAGGAACATGCCGGTATAGACCGCGCGGCAGAAGCCGCGGTCGAGCTGTTCGCTGGCGGCCGACAGGTCCACCGGGGCGGAGATGGCCGCGGCCGCGCGCAGGCGGGCGGCAGAGCCGGTTTCACCCAGGTGCTTGAGCAGCATGTTGCCGCCCAGGCTGACGCCGGCGGCGTAGACCGTCGGGTGGCGGGCGGCCAGTCGCTCGACGATCCACTCGACCTCGGCCGAGTCCCCGGCGTGGTAGGCCCGCGCCAGCCGGTTGTCCACCCCGCCGCAGCCGCGGAAATGCGCAACCGCGCCGTGCCAGCCGCGTGCGCGCACCTCATGCATCAGTGCCGAGGCGTAGTGGCTGTGGCTCGAACCCTCCAGCCCATGGAGCAGCAGCAGGAACGGCGCGTCGCCGTGGCGGCCGTCGATGAAGTCGACCGCGATCAGGTCGCCGTCCGGCGTGTCCCACAGCTCGCGCCGGTAGGGGGGCGGCGCCCGCCTGAGGAACAGCGCCGGCCAGATGGTCTGGCTGTGGCCGTCCGGCAGCCAGACCGGGGCGGTGTAGCTCGTCACCGGGTCTGACTCAGGCCGGACGCACCGCCGACTTCGGGCGGAACGCCTTGACCACGTCGTCGCGGGTCTGCAGATAGGGGCCGCCGATCAGGTCGATGCAGTAGGGCACGGCGGCAAAGATGCCACTGACCTTGCTGGCACCGGCCTCGTCCTTCAGCCCTTCCAGCGTTTCCTTGATGGCCTTGGGCTGGCCGGGCAGGTTGAGGATCAGCGCGGACTTGCGGATCACTCCGACCTGGCGCGACAAGATGGCGGTCGGCACGAAGGCGAGGCTGATCTGGCGCATCTGCTCGCCAAAGCCCGGCATCAGCCGGTCGGCCACCGCCAGCGTCGCGTCCGGCGTCACGTCGCGCGGGGCGGGGCCGGTGCCGCCGGTGGTCAGCACCAAGTGGCAGCCCTGACGGTCGACCAGATCGGCCAGCGTCGCCTCGATGTCGGCCTGTTCGTCGGGAATCAGGCGAGTGTCGAACTCGACCGGATTCTGCAGCGCGCCGGCCAGCCAATCGCGCAGCGCTGGAATGCCCTTGTCCTCGTACACGCCCTGGCTGGCGCGGTCGCTCACCGACACCAGACCGATCTTGACCGTATCAAGCGTCGTCATCTGCATCCTGCTCCTGCTTGTAGTTGACCAGCGGCGGTTCCGGATGCAGTTCCTTCAGCATCTGGAACAGCTGGCGGAAGGCTTTGGGCGGTTTTTGCTCGGCCTGTTCCTTCTTGGCGTTGCGCACCAGCGTGCGCAGGGCCTGCACGTCGCAGCCCGGATGCTGGGCGATGAAATCGGCCAGCGTCTTGTCGTCGTTCAGCATGCGGTCGCGCTGGCGTTCCAGCCCGTGCAGCCAGGAGTTGTGGCGGTTGGATTCGCCTCGCATGGCCGCCAGTTGGGCGCGGATCGGCTCCGGATCGACGCTGCGCATCACCCTGCCGATGTACTGGCGCTGGCGGCGCAGCGCGCCGTGGGCGGTCAGGCGCTTGTATTCGAGCAGGGCGGCCAGCAGGTCTTCCGGCAGGTCCAGCCGCTTGAGCGTGTCGCGTGACAGTTCGCCGAGCTGGGAGCCCAGGTCCTGCAGTTCGTCCATGTCGCGCTTGAGTTGGGATTTGCTGGGCAAATCGTCGAAATCGTCTTGTGCGGGCGCGTTCTTCATCGCGTCCTCCCCGGTAAAAATCGTTCGGAAACAACAAAGCCGGCGCGCGGGCCGGCTGCATCAGTCAGTGCGCAAGCGGCAAGTGCCAAGCTTGCCTTGCCGTCTTGACGGTAGTCGGCGGCATGATAGCGCAAAAAGCCGGCCGCCTCCGCGCCGATTGGCCGTCCGGCGCGACCGGGCCAAGCCCGGAGCGACATCGCGGTCGGGCCGAAAGCCAAGCCGGACAGTTCCTGCACGAAACCGGCGACCCGGGCGCCGACCGTCGCCACGGAAATCACGGAATTCATCGGGCTCTTGTTTTTAGGCTGCCCCATGCCGTGCCGGCGGTGCGGCATGGATCAGGCCGCCGGGACGGCCCAGCCGAGCTGGTTCAGGACGCTGGCGAAATCCTCGGCCAGCGGGCAGTGCAGGTCCAGCCGCGCACCGCTGACCGGATGGGGCAAGGACATCGCCACGCAGGCGAGCAAGAGGCGCGACACGCCGAAGGCCTCGGCGAACGCGCGGTTGTGCACACCCTTGCCGTAGGTGGCATCGCCGATGATGGGGTGGCTGATGTGCTTGAGATGGCGGCGCAGCTGGTGACGGCGGCCGGTCAGCGGGTCCAGCTCGACCAGCGCGTAGCGCGACGTGGGATAGCGGTCGACCTGCCACGGCAGTTCCGCGGTGGCTAGGCGGCGGTAGCGCGTCAGCGCGTCCTGCGGACCCTTGGGCACGCTGCCGCCCCACAGTTCGGCGTCGTCCACCCGGCGCTCCAGCGCGTGGTCGATCTCGCCATGCTCCGCCGGCCAGCCGCGCACCACCGCGAGGTAACGCTTGTCGACCTGCTGGGCCTCGAAGGCCATGCTCATCGCCCGGCCGGCCGCCGGCGTCAGGCCGAACAGCAGGATGCCTGAGGTGCCCTTGTCGAGCCGATGGGCTGGATAGACCCGCCGGCCGAGCTGGTCGCGCAAGAGCTGCACGGCAAAACGGCGCTCGTGCGCGTCGAGCGAGGTGCGATGCACCAGCAGGTTGGAGGGCTTGTGGATGGCGACCAGATGGTCGTCCTGATACAGGATGGGCAGCACGGGCGTGGGCAGACAAGGGTGGGGGAGGCGGGATGATAACCGCTCTGATGGCGGATTCGCCTATAATCCGGCCATTTCAAGCACCGACAGGAATATAACGATGCCTTCGTTCGACATTGTGTCCGAAGTGGATCTGGTCGAAGTCCGCAACGCGGTCGACCAGTGCAACAAGGAAGTCTCGACCCGCTACGATTTCAAGGGCAGCGATGCCCGCGTCGAGCAGGCCGACAAGGTGCTGACCGTCTACGCGGACAGCGATTTCCAGATCGATCAGGTCAAGGACATCCTGCTGAACAAGCTGGCCAAACGGAATGTGGACGTGCGCTGCCTCGACCACGGCAAGCTGGACAAGGTCAGCGGCAACAAGGTCAAGCAGACGATCACCGTGAAGGTGGGCGTGGAAACCGAGCTGGCGAAGAAGCTGGTCCGCATCATCAAGGATTCCAAGATGAAAGTGCAGGCGTCGATCCAGGGCGACGCGGTGCGCGTGTCCGGCGCCAAGCGCGACATCCTGCAGGACGTGATCGCGCTGATGCGCAAGGAAATCACCGACTTTCCGCTGCAGTTCAACAACTTCCGCGATTGATCCAGGAGGGAGCGGCGCGCATCGCGCTGGAGGAACTGCCGCTGTCGCGGCTCGTGCCGCGACTCCCTTACCCGCCGAGCGTGTAGGGCGCATTAAGCGCAGCGCAGACAGTTAAGGCGCCACCGTCCCGTTTCACCTGAAGGCGGCATCCCTTCCTTTGCTTCGCCAAAGCAAGGATGCAAAGAAAGGCACCCCGCGCAGCGGGGTGCCTTTCTTGTCCGCGCGGGGCAAGGCGTCGCAGGAGCTTGCTGGCCTAACGCGGACCCGCTCAGGCAACGGCGGCTTAAAACCGTGCCCCGCCCCGCTAGGCCGGCGGCGCGAACGGGGAGCGGGTGGTCTTGGCTGCGTTTCGGCTCCGGGCCCGGCACAAGATTATGAACAGGTTCTCAGTGTCGCCATGCCCGCCAGGCCACCATCAGCCAGCCGACAATCATCAGGGTGCCGCCGATCGGCGTGACCGCCCCCAGCCA
>JASLDQ010000399.1 GCA_030151505.1 Chromobacteriaceae bacterium | reverse complement strand
AGGCCTTGGCTTCGCCGCCATAGGTACGCGCGCAGATAGTGGTGATCGCCGCCGTCAGCGTGGTCTTGCCATGGTCAACATGGCCGATCGTGCCGACGTTCACGTGCGGCTTGTTACGTTCAAACTTTTCTTTTGCCATGATGCAAAAATCCTTAATTAAAGAGCGAGGCTAAAAGGGCCGGCGGATAGCCCGCCGGCACACAAGAGACTTATTTCTTCGCAGCCATGATGGCGTCGGCGACGTTGCGCGGGGCTTCCGAGTAGTGCTTGAACTCCATGGAGTACGTGGCACGACCCTGGGTAGCGGAACGCAGGTCGGTCGAGTAGCCGAAAATTTCCGACAGCGGCACTTATACGCGGACAATCTTGCCGCCCAGGCCGTCGTCATCCATGCCCTGGACGATACCGCGACGACGACTCAGGTCGCCCATCACGTCGCCCATGTACTCTTCCGGCGTTTCCACTTCCACAGCCATCATCGGTTCGAGGATGACCGGGCTGGCACGGCGCATGGCTTCCTTGAAAGCCATCGAGCCGGCGAGTTCGAACGCGATCTGCGACGAGTCGACATCGTGGTACGAACCGAAGGTCAGGCGCACGGTCACGTCAACCACCGGGAAGCCGGCCAGCACGCCGTTGTTCAGCGTGTTGCGGATACCCTTGTCCACCGACGGGATGAATTCGCGCGGAATCACGCCACCCTTGATTTCGTCGAAGAACTGGTAACCCTTGCCTTCGCCCGACGGTTCCAGCGTGATCACGGCATGACCGTACTGACCCTTACCGCCCGACTGCTTGACGTGCTTGCCGTCGACATCGGTCACCGTCTTGGTGATGGTTTCGCGGTAGGCCACTTGCGGAGCACCGACGTTGGCTTCAACGCCGAATTCGCGCTTCATGCGGTCCACGATGATTTCGAGGTGGAGTTCACCCATGCCCGAAATGATGGTCTGGCCCGATTCTTCGTCGGTACGCACGCGGAACGAAGGGTCTTCCTTGGCCAGGCGGTTCAGGGCCACGCCCATCTTTTCCTGGTCGGCCTTGGTCTTCGGCTCGACGGCCACGTGAATCACCGGATCCGGGAATTCCATGCGCTCCAGCACGATCGGGGCGTCGATGGAACACAGGGTTTCACCGGTAGTAACGTCCTTCAGGCCGATGGCGGCAGCGATGTCGCCGGCGCGCACTTCATCGAGCTCGATCCGGTCGTTCGCCATCATCTGCACGATACGGCCGATACGTTCCTTCTTGTCTTTGACCGAGTTCAGCACGGTGTCACCCTGCTGCACCACGCCCGAGTACACGCGGAAGAAGGTCAGCTGGCCAACGTACGGGTCGTTCATCAGCTTGAAGGCCAGCGACGAGAACTTCTCGTCGTCCGAGGCCTTGCGGGTGGTCGCCACGCCGTCGTCGGTCTCACCGGCCACCGGCGGGATGTCCACCGGCGACGGCAGCAGTTCGATCACGGCGTCGAGCATGCGCTGCACGCCCTTGTTCTTGAACGCGGTGCCGCACAGCATCGGCTGGATTTCGCAGGCCAGGGTACGGGCGCGCAGACCGGCAACAATTTCCTCTTCCGAGAGCGAACCCTCTTCCAGGTACTTGTTCATCAGGTCTTCGCTGGCTTCGGCGGCTGCCTCGACCATCTTTTCGCGCCACTCTTCGCAGGTAGCCACGAGGTCGGCCGGAATCTCGCCGTATTCGAACTTCATGCCCTGGCTGGCCTCGTCCCAGATGATCGCTTTCATCTTGAGGAGGTCGACCACACCCTGGAAGCCATCTTCAGCGCCGATAGGTACCACGATAGGCACCGGATTGGCGCGCAGGCGGGTCTGCATCTGCTCGACCACGCGGAAGAAGTTGGCGCCCTGACGGTCCATCTTGTTCACGAAGGCCAGACGCGGCACCTTGTACTTGGTAGCCTGACGCCACACGGTTTCGGACTGCGGCTGAACGCCACCGACCGCGCAGTACACCATCACCGCACCGTCGAGCACGCGCATGGAACGTTCCACTTCAATGGTGAAGTCCACGTGTCCCGGGGTGTCGATGATGTTGAAGCGGTGTTCCGGATACTGCAGGCCCATGCCCTTCCAGAAGGTGGTCACGGCAGCCGAGGTAATGGTAATGCCGCGTTCCTGCTCCTGCTCCATCCAGTCGGTGGTAGCAGCGCCATCGTGCACTTCGCCCAGCTTGTGGTTCACACCCGTGTAGAACAGGATGCGTTCGGTCGTCGTCGTCTTACCGGCGTCGATGTGAGCGGAAATACCGATATTGCGGTACCGCTCAATGGGGGTTTTTCTAGCCATGGCTAAAACCTATTCAGCAAGTAGTGACGATTAGAAGCGGTAGTGCGAGAAGGCCTTGTTGGCTTCTGCCATGCGGTGGACTTCGTCACGCTTCTTCATTGCGCCGCCACGACCTTCGGCCGCATCCAGCAGTTCGCCGGCCAGACGCAGGTCCATCGATTTTTCACCGCGCTTGCGAGCGGCTTCGCGCAGCCAGCGCATGGCCAGCGCCAGACGACGGGAAGGACGGACTTCGACCGGCACTTGGTAGTTGGCACCACCAACGCGGCGGGATTTCACTTCCACGACAGGCTTCACATTGCCGATGGCAGCGGCGAACACTTCGATCGCGTTCTTGCCGCTTTTCTTTTCGATCTGCGCGAGAGCGCCGTAAACGATGCGTTCGGCAACCGACTTCTTGCCGTCCATCATTACGACGTTCATGAATTTGGACAGTTCGACGTTGCCGAATTTAGGATCGGGCAATACGTCGCGCTTGGGGACTTCTCTACGTCTTGGCATTTTAACCTCTGATAATCGGTTCAGTTGAGCGGAGGCTTCCGCTCGCGGCCACCCATGTCGGGGCGTGACCACTTACTCGACGGCACGCTAGCCGCCGTGGCGTACGGGCATTACTTCTTCGGACGCTTTGCACCGTACTTGGAACGGGACTGCTTACGGTCCTTGACGCCAGCGGTGTCAAGCGAGCCACGCACGGTGTGGTAACGCACACCCGGCAAGTCCTTAACACGACCGCCGCGGATCAGCACGACGCTGTGTTCCTGCAGGTTGTGGCCTTCAC
>JASLDQ010000255.1 GCA_030151505.1 Chromobacteriaceae bacterium | reverse complement strand
ATCGAATCCTCGTCTCGCGACGGCCTTGGACGGAATCGCTCGGGGCGGTCCCTGCCCGGCCGCTCGTCGCGCTCATCGGCACGGCGAAAATGCGGCACGTGCGATGCATCGGACGGCGAAGGCGAATCGCCCGAGCGCCATCCCGGCCCCTTCGCCGGCGGTGGCGGCATGTGCGGCCCGCCATCCACATGATGACCTTCATCATGCCCGCCGTGGCCATCGATGATCACCGCTCGTGGCACGCCCCCGTAATAAGGCGGCCAATATTCAGGCTGGTTGGTGTCAGGATAGGCCCGGTTGTACTGATAGTCGTAAACGGGCTCGTAACCGGAGCCCGGACTGGTCACGCACCCAGACAGGCCGGTCACGACGGCCAGTCCCAGCCATAGTGGTATACGCAAAGATTCCATGGTGCCTCCACTTGCCATGACAGGACACGGCATGACCCGGTCCGAGTCATGCCTCTTCCTAGCTTCTGGCCGTTTCAGGCTCAGGACTCACGTCCTCTCGAGTAGCTCGTACCCGCGCGCCGACACACCCTTGCGGAATTCATTCAGCGCGATGCCGACCAGCCCCGCCTGCCCGGTCACCCCGAATTCGATGTGCGGCGGCAGGGTCTCGGTGCCGAAGCTCGGCAGGCTGGACAATTTCAGCTGCGGATAACGGGCGACGAACGCCTGCATCAGGTCGATCAAGTCGCCTTCGCGGGCGCGCAGTGCGATGAAACCGCGTTCGATGTCCGGACTGTCGGAATGCAAATGGCGGTAATGCGTATCGAGCACCCATTCAATCATAGGCCATGCCATGCTCGGAAAGCCCGGAACGAAATGATGGTCGGACAGGGAAAAACCGGGAATCTGGTTGACCGGGTTGGGAATCAGCCGCGCGCCTTGCGGAAAGGTCACCAGATTGATGCGGTGCGGATAGGTTTCGGCACCGAAACGGCCCTCCAGGATTGTCCGGCCCTCTTCCTGCACCGCCAGCGGCAAGTCCGCAGCGGCGGCGGCACACTGGCGGGTATGGTCATCCGGCGTCGCGCCGATGCCGCCAAAGCTGAACACCAGATCGGGTTCGGACAGGGTTCGCCGCAGGGTCCGGCTGATGCGGGCCGGATCGTCACCCAGGTATTCCGCCCAGTCGAGCTTCATTCCGCGCGCGGCCAGCATGCGGATCAGTTGCTGCAAGTGCTTGTCCTCGCGCTTGCCGGACAAAAGCTCGTCACCAATGATGATGGCGCCGACGTTCATGATGCGTGTTCCTTTGTTCAGACTCGACCGCGCCAACGATACCACGCCATCCCGAGCAATTCCCGCAGAGCCGTGCTGCTGTCGCGCAGGGCGCGCGACTTGGGCAGCCACGCCAGCGCGCCGGTCTCGTCAAAGGCGACGAAGTCGGTCGGCGCCGGAGTCACTGTCAAACCAGCGGCGGAAAATTGGCGCACGGCGCGCGGCAGATGCCAGGCATCGCTGACCAGCGCGATCCGGGCCACGCCGTCCCGTCGCAACAGGACGGCCGACAAGCGGGCGTTTTCCAGTGTGGTGTTCGACTCCGTTTCGACCCAGCGAGGCGTGATGCCGAACTCTTCCCGCGCCGCATCCGCCATCAGGCGCGCTTCGGCCACCCCGCCCAAGGGCGCACCGCCAGTCAGCAGCAAAGGCTTGCCGCCGGAGCGGGCCAGCCTGACTCCATAGCGCAAGCGGACCAGCGTATCGCTCGACAGGGTCTCCCCGCCATACTCGGGCGCGATCCGGCGCTTGCCGCCCCCCAGCACCACGACGGCATCCACGGCCTGCAGTTGCGCCCTCGTGATCGGCTGCGATACCTCCAGCCAGCGGTGCAAATGCCCGGCACACCACGGCGTTGCCAACAGCCACAGCAGGACGGCACTTGCGGCGAGCACACCGCGCGCGACCCGGGGACGACGAGGA
Source organism: Chromobacteriaceae bacterium (assembly GCA_030151505.1). Classification (GTDB taxonomy): domain Bacteria; phylum Pseudomonadota; class Gammaproteobacteria; order Burkholderiales; family Aquaspirillaceae; genus JASLDQ01. The sequence continues at coordinate 1,950 of JASLDQ010000255.1, read as the reverse complement.
ATCAGCCACCCTGCCGCCACGCCGGCGAGGACGAAGACGCCCGGCGGCAGCAGCAGCGCACCGACCAGCTGGGAGAGCAGCACATCGATAGAAATCATCGGCCGATTGTAGCGCGGACAAACAAAAACGGGCCGGCTGAGCCGACCCGTTCGTTCAAGACTGCACGCGCATCATTCGCCCAGATAGGCTTTCTTGACCGCATCGCTTTCCAACAGCTCCTTGCCGGGGCCGGACATGGTGATCTTGCCCGACTCCATCACGTAGCCGCGGTCGGAAGCTTCCAGCGCCAGCTTGGCGTTCTGCTCGACCAGCAGGATGGTCACGCCCTGCGAGGAAATCATCTTGATGATCTCGAAGATCTTCTGAACGATGATCGGCGCCAGACCCATCGACGGCTCGTCCAGCAGCAGGAGCTTGGGCTTGGCCAGAATGGCGCGGCCCATCGCCAGCATCTGCTGCTCGCCGCCCGACAGGGTACCGGCCAGCTGCTTGTAGCGTTCCTTCAGGCGTGGGAACAGCTCATAGACGTGCAGGATTTCCTGTTCGATCGCCGCCTTGTCGTTGCGATAGAACGCGCCCATGCGCAGGTTTTCTTCCACAGTCAGGCGGGAAAAAACGCCGCGGCCTTCCGGCACCAGCGACAAGCCTTTGGTGACGAAGTGATAGACCGGGATGCGGGTCGCGTCCTGACCATCGTAAGTGATGGTGCCGGACTTGGGCTTGACCATGCCCACCAGCGTTTTCAGGGTGGTGGTCTTGCCCGCGCCGTTGGCGCCGATCAGGGTGACCAGCTCGCCCTGGTCGATGTGGAAATCGATGCCCTTGACCGCCTGAATGCCGCCGTAGGCCACTTCGAGATTCTTGACGTCGAGTAGTCTCATTCGTGCGCCGCTCCCAGATACGCTTCGATAACGCGCGGATTGTTCTTCACTTCGTGCGGCAGGCCCTCGGCGATCTTCTTGCCGTAGTCCAGCACGGCGATGCGGTCGCACAAGGTCATCATCAGCTTCACATCGTGTTCGATCAGCAACAGGGTCACGCCGCTGTCGCGGATCTTTTCCATCAGCACCTGCAGCTCTTCGGTTTCGCGCGGGTTCATGCCGGCGGCCGGTTCGTCCAGCGCCAGGAGCTGCGGATCGGTCGCCAGTGCGCGGGCGATCTCCAGCCGGCGCTGGTGGCCGTAGCTGAGGTTCTTGGCGCGCTCGCTCGCCACATCGGCGATGCCGACATACTTGAGCAGTTCCCAGGCGCGCTGGCGGATGCCCTTTTCCTCGGCACGCGTCCGGCTGTCGCGCAGGATGGCGCCGAGCCCGCCCGCCTTGGTGCGGACGTGGCGGCCGACCATCACGTTTTCCAGCGCGGTCATCTCGCCGAACAGGCGGATGTTCTGGAAAGTACGGGCGATGCCGGCTTCCACCACGACGTGCGGCTTCTTGCGGAACAGGTCGCGCCCGCTGAAGGTGAACTGGCCTTCGTCCGGCTGGTAGAGGCCGGTCAGCACGTTGAACAGCGTGGTCTTGCCGGCGCCGTTCGGGCCGATCAGGCCGTAGATCTCGCCCTTGTTGATGGTGAGACCGACGTCGTTGAGCGCATGCAGGCCGCCGAAACGCTTGTGGATGCCTTTAATCGTGAGCAGTGCTTCAGCCATGTCTTACCCCTTGATCCCTTCCTGGGTCGCCTGCGAATCGACCGCAGGCAAATCCTCGTCCAGTGCATCGTGAAACTCAGCCTTGCGGCGCTTGTTCGGCCACAGGCCTTCAGGGCGCAAGAGCATCACCAGGATCAGCGACAAGCCGAACAGCAGCATGCGGGCGTTTTCCGGGTCGATGATCATCTTGCCGAAGGTCGCCATCTGCACCGGGCCGATCACGTCGCGGAGGATTTCCGGCGTAATGGTCAGCAGTACCGCCCCCAGAATCACGCCCGGAATGTGGCCCATGCCACCCAGCA
>JASLDQ010000244.1 GCA_030151505.1 Chromobacteriaceae bacterium | reverse complement strand
GGCCAGCTGGCGCACCACGCGGGCCTTGGTCGGCATGTCGAAATAAATCAGCACATTGCGCAGGAAGATCAGGTCGAACCGTCCCTGCTCGGGCCGGGGTTCGATCAGGTTCAGCTGGCGGACGCTCACCCGCTCGCGCAGTTCGCGCTGGATCAACAGCCGGCCTTCGTTCTGGCCGACGCCCTTGAGACAAAACCGCTTCAGATAACCCTTCGGAATATGCTGGGCGCGCGCCATCGGGTAGCTGCCGCCCACCGCGGTTTCCAGCACGCGGGTGCTGAAATCGCTGGCCAGCAGTTCCCAGCCGGACAATCCCAGGGTATCGGCCAGTACCATCGCGGCGCTGTAAGGCTCCTCGCCGCTGGACGACGCGGCACTCCATACCCGAAATGGTTTTTTTGTCGAATTGGCAGCAAGTCCACGCAACAATTCGAAATGGCGCGGTTCGCGGAAAAAATAGGTCTCGTTGGTGGTGATCAGGTCCAGCGCCGTCTGCAGCTCCGGCTTTTCACCGCCGAGCTGCAACAACTGGTAGTAATCGCCAAAACTCCCCACGCCCCGGATCTTGAGGCGCTTGCTGAGCCGGCCGCACAACAGGGCCTTCTTTTCCGCCCCCAGGCGGATGCCGGTACGCTGGTACACCAGCTTGCTGAACAGCGCGAATTCCTGATCCGAGATGGACGTCAGGCTCGTGACATCGGCTGCAGCGGGCAATTTATTCTGCATGATTATGGTTTTCTGTTTTTGCCCACGTCATTACACCCCAATCATCAGGGCGACATTTACGCAGTCACAAGAGTAGAACTACTCACATTGATAGAGCGATATACGCAGCCTCTTGCAGTGACTGGAGGCGCTCCGCTTTTCTCTCCTTGCCGGCGTGCCATTCCGGCCTGTCATGTGTTCTTCAACAAGAATTCACACTCCCGGTAGCACGACGCCATTATCTGCAACTGCTTCAAAGGCTTTCAGGTTGTTTCCCCACGTGTCATCTGAGTAAAACTACTCTGCCCGCATATTTGATTCGCATCAAAAATCCGCTCCAGTCACCGAATGGAGTCGAATATGTCGCGCATCACCCAGCAACTCGCCACCGTCACCCGTCTGAGCACCCTGCTGCCCGTGGGCCTGGCCGGCGTGTCGGCCGCCGCGCTCGTCGGCCTCGCCCCCGGCTGGGCCACCGCCGTCGCGGCCGGCGCAGTGGCGCTGACCGGGCTGGCTGCCGCGTGGTGGTCGGGCAAGAACGTGCGCCGGCTGTCCGACACGCTGGCCGAGGTGGAGCGCGAACGCGCCGCCGAGCCGTCGCAAACCGTGGTGCCGAAGGCCTATCGCCACCTCGGCGACTTCGCCCGTCGCGTGCCGCCGCTGTGGGCCAACCACGTCGAAATGGCGCGTGGCCAGACCGAAGCGGCGCTGGACGACCTCTCGGTGCGCTTCAGCGGCATTCACGACCGGCTCGCGGCGGCCGAAGCCGCCTCGCACGACACCGTGCACAACATCGCCGGCGGCAGCGGCGTGGTCGGGCTGATCAGCCACGCCGACCAGGAACTGTCCGCCATCGTCGGCCGGCTGGAACAGGCCCTGCTGTCCAAGGGCGTGCTGCTCAAGCAGATCGGCGAACTGGTCAGCTGGACCGAAGAACTCAAGCGCATGGCCACCGACGTGACCACCATCGCGCAACAGACCAACCTGCTCGCGCTCAACGCTGCCATCGAAGCCGCCCGCGCCGGCGAAGCCGGACGCGGTTTTGCCGTGGTGGCCGACGAAGTGCGCAAGCTCTCCACCCTGTCCAGCAACACCGGCGACAGCATCAGCAAGCGGGTCGAGCAGATTTCGCAGGCGATCGAACGCACCGCCGGCATGGCCACCGATTTCGAACAGGGCGACAGCGCCACCGTGGCCGACGCCAAGGCAGACATCCACGCCGTCATCCGCAGCATGACCTCCGCCATCGACGGACTGGTCGGCTCCTCGCAGCAGCTCGAACACGAAAGCGGCCAGATCCGCGGCGAAGTGTCGAACATCATGATCTCGCTGCAGTTCCAGGACCGGGTCAGCCAGATCCTCCACCATGTGCTGAACGACATGGGCAAGCTGCAACGGCTGGTCGACACCGGCGACGACCACGCCGTCGCCGACCTGAACGTCGACGCCTGGCTCACCGCACTGGAAAGCACCTACACCACGCTGGAACAGAAACAGTTGCACCACGGCAGCCAGGTCAGCGCGCCCGACGCCGGTGAAATCACCTTCTTCTGACTCTCCGTCTTCACACCAAGGAATCCGCCATGAGCAAAACCATCCTGATCGTCGATGACTCGGCCAGCCTGCGCCAGGTCGTCAAAATCGCGCTCAAGAGCGCCGGCTACGAAGTGATTGAAGCCTGCGACGGCCGCGACGGCCTGAGCAAACTCGACGGCACCAAGATCCACCTGATCATCTCCGACGTGAACATGCCGAACATGGACGGCATCACCTTCGTGCAGCAGATGAAGACCCTGCCGAACTACAAGTTCACCCCGGTCATCATGCTCACCACCGAATCGGCCGACGACAAGAAAAAGGCCGGCCAGCTCGCCGGCGCGCGCGCCTGGATGGTCAAGCCCTTCCAGCCCGAGCAGATGCTCGCCGCCGTCGCCAAGCTGATCCTGCCTTGAACGCGGAGGCCATCATGAGCGGACGATTTCAACTCGGCAGCGAAATGACCATCTATCAGGCCGCGGCCCTCAAGCCCGAACTCCTTGCCGCCGTGACCGGCGCGGGGGACAGCCTCGCGCTCGACCTCTCGGCCGTGCAGGAAATCGACAGCGCCGGCGTCCAGCTGCTGCTGCTGGCCCAGAAAACGGCCAGGGAACTGAATGTGCGGCTGGCGCTGGCCGACCCCACCCCCGCCGTGCGCGACACCCTGACCCTGATGGGTCTGGCCGACAGTCTGGCCTGAGCGGAAAGAAATCGTCATGAATCTTGATGCA
>JASLDQ010000211.1 GCA_030151505.1 Chromobacteriaceae bacterium | reverse complement strand
GTCCCATGGGCTGCGGTTGCATTCGGATCCGTTGATGGCGTGATGGCGGGGCTTGTGCGGGGTCATCGACTGCACTGCCCGGACGGTTCGGCAGCCTCGTGGGGCGGCGGCGGAATACGGTGAACTGGTTCAGCGAGATTTCGGCGGCAGTGCTTGCACCACACCATTTTATATTTCAATAAATGTTGTATAGTTGAAGCATGGAAAAAGAAATTGCTATCTCGGTCTTCGAATCGCTCGCCTCCGGTGTGCGCCTTGATGTTTTTCGCCTGCTCGTCAAAGTTGGGCCGGAAGGCAGGGTGGCGGGTGAAATCTCGTCAACCCTCGACATCCCGCCAACCAATCTGTCCTTCCATCTGAAAGCGCTCACCCAGGCTCGGCTGCTCACTGTGGAGCAGGAAGGTCGCTACCAGCGTTATCGGGCCAATATCCCGTTGATGCTGGATTTGATCGCCTATCTCACCGAGGAATGTTGCTCGGGTCATCCCGAGCTATGTTCGGAGATGCGTTCCGCCTCCCGTTGCTCCGACGCGGTGCTTCCCTCGCTTTCTTCAAAATCAGTAAAGCCCTGAGCCATGAACGTCCTCTTTCTCTGTACCGGCAACTCCTGTCGTTCGATTCTGGCGGAAGCCACTTTCAACCACCTTGCCCCGGCCGGCTGGACGGCCATGAGCGCCGGCAGCAAGCCGACGGGTGAAGTGCATCCGCGTTCGCTGGCCCTGCTGGCTCGGGAAGGTATTTCGACAGCGAGCTATCACAGCAAGTCATGGGACACGCTGCCAATGACGCCGGACATCGTGGTGACGGTCTGTTCCAACGCGGCGGGCGAAACCTGCCCGGCGTATTTGGGCCCGGTCTTGCGGACTCACTGGGGCGTGGACGATCCGGCGCACGCGACTGGCACCGACAAGGAAATCGATGCCGCCTTCATGACCGCCTACCGCATCCTGCGCACCCGGGTCGAAGCGTTGCTCGCGCTGCCGCTGGCCGCATTACAGAACGACCGCACCCGCCTGAAGGCCGAGCTCGACCGCATCGGCACGATTTTAGCGTAACTCATATTTCAACTTTAGATGGAGCGTCAAAATGAAAGCCATCCAGGTGTTTGATCCGGCCCTGTGCTGCAGCACGGGCGTGTGTGGTGTCGAAGTCGACCAGGTGCTGGTGAGTTTTTCCGCCGATGTGGCGTGGGCCAAACAGAACGGGGCGCAGATCGAGCGCTTCAATCTGGCCCAGCAGCCGATGGCCTTTGCCGAGAACGCGGTCGTGAAAGGTTTTCTGGAGCGCTCGGGCCAGGAAGCCCTGCCGCTGGTTTTGGTTGAGGGCGAGGTGGCCTTGGCCGGACGCTACCCGAACCGTAGCGAACTGGCTCGCTGGGCCGGGATTGCGCCGCCGGTGGCCGAGGTCAAACCGGCCGGTGGGTGCTGTTCCGGCAGCCGTTGCTGCTAAATCGAACCGGGAGACGCCCTGATGATGAAATTCCTCGAACAGCCGCCTCGCTTCCTGTTTTTCACCGGCAAAGGCGGCGTCGGCAAGACCTCGATTGCCTGCGCCACGGCCATCCAGCTCGCCGAAGCCGGCCGACGCGTACTGCTGGTCAGTACCGATCCGGCCTCGAATGTCGGCCAAGTCTTCGGCATCCGCATCGGCAATCAGGTCACGGCCATTCCCGCCGTGCCGAATCTCTCCGCACTGGAAATCGATCCGCAAGCGGCGGCCCAAATCTATCGGGACCGCATCGTCGGCCCGGTGCGGGGCGTGCTGCCGGACGCGGTGGTGAAAGGCATCGAGGAACAGTTGTCCGGGGCCTGCACCACAGAAATCGCCGCTTTCGACGAGTTCACCGCCTTGCTGACCGATTCGGCCCTGATCGCCGACTACGATCACATCGCGTTCGACACGGCTCCGACCGGGCATACCATCCGTCTGCTGCAACTGCCCGGCGCCTGGAGCGGTTTTCTGGAAGAAGGCAAAGGCGATGCATCCTGCCTCGGCCCCTTGGCCGGGCTGGAGAAACAGCGTAGCCAATACAAGGCCGCCGTCGAATCCTTGGCCGACCCTCTGCGCACCCGTCTGATTCTGGTCGCCCGGGCGCAACAGGTCACGCTGCGCGAAGTCGCCCGCACGCATGAGGAACTCGCCGCCATTGGCCTGTCGCAACAGTATCTGGTCATCAATGGCGTGTTGGCCCGCAGCGACGCGGCGCAGGATGCGCTGGCCCAGGCCATTGTCGAGCGCGAACAAGCCGCGCTGGCGGCCATTCCGGAAGTCCTCAAAGCACTGCCGTGCGACCACCTCCCGCTCAAGCCCTTCAATCTGGTGGGGCTGGATGCCCTGCGCCAGTTGCTGACCGAGACCGGGGCGAAGAGCATCGCCGGCGAAACGCAATCCGTCGCGCTCGATGCGCCCAGCCTGTCAGCGCTGGTCGATGATATCGCCGCAGACGGTCATGGCCTAGTGATGCTGATGGGCAAAGGCGGGGTGGGCAAAACCACCTTGGCCGCTGCCGTGGCGGTGGAGCTGGCCCGTCGCGGCCTGCCGGTTCACCTCACCACTTCCGACCCGGCCGCGCACCTGACCGAAACGCTGGTGGGCTCGCTGGACCCGCTCACCGTCAGCCGGATCGACCCGCAGGCCGAAACCGAACGCTACCGCCAGCATGTGCTGACCACCAAGGGCGCGCCGCTGGACGCTCAGGGCCGCGCCCTGCTGGAAGAGGACCTGCGTTCGCCGTGCACCGAGGAAATCGCCGTATTCCAGGCCTTCTCCCGGATCATCCGCGAGGCCGGCAAGAAGTTCGTGGTAATGGATACGGCCCCGACCGGCCATACCCTGCTGCTGCTTGACGCGACCGGCGCGTATCACCGCGAAATCACTCGCCAGATGGGGGGCAAGACCCTGCATTTCGTCACGCCGATGATGCAGCTGCAAGATCCGAAGCAAACCAAGGTGCTGCTGGTGACGCTGGCCGAAACCACGCCGGTTCTGGAGGCCGCCAACCTGCAAGCCGACCTGCGCCGGGCCGGGATCGAGCCATGGGCCTGGATCGTCAACAGCAGTGTGGCCGCGACTCGCGTCAGTTCGCCCTTGCTGCGCCAACGTGCCTTGAACGAGCTGCGGGAAATCGATGCCGTGGCCACCCGATACGCGCAGCGCTATGCCGTGGTGCCCCTGCTGCGTGAAGAACCGATCGGGACGGCGCGCTTGTTGGAGCTGGCCACCGGACCGGGAAGCCTCTGACATGGAGGACAAAACCGACAACGTATTGTTTGTCTGCACCGGCAATTCGGCCCGCAGCATCATGGCCAGGGCCATCTTGAACCCGCTGGGCCGCGACCATGTCCGGGCTTTCAGTGCCGGCAGCCGTCCTTGCGGGGAGGTACATCCGCTGACACGGGAAGCGCCGAGCCGTCAGGGATACGACGTCAGTGGCTTGTACAGCAAGAGCTGGTCCGGGTTTGCAACACCGGGTGCTCCGCCGA
>JASLDQ010000200.1 GCA_030151505.1 Chromobacteriaceae bacterium | reverse complement strand
TCGATCTGGCCGCCGCCGAACAGGCCGGCGAGCTGCTTGCCGAGCTTGTCGCGGGTCTTGGACAGCCCGGCCTTGAGGCGCTCGGTCCACGACAGCTTTTTCGGGGCAGGGGATTCTGCGACGGGCTCGGGCACGGCCGGCACTGCGACCGCTGCGGGCTCGACGGGAGCAACGACGGGTTCTTCCGCCACCGCGACCGGCTCGATTGCCGGGGTTGGCGTCGGGACGGGCGTCGCGACCGCCGGAACGGTTTCAGCGGCCAACGGTGCGGCGGGCAAGGATTCCGGGCGGACTTCGGCCGGCGTCGTTTGAGATTCGGGTTTGGGTTTTCGCTTGAAGAAACTAAACATGGATTTGAGTTGTGCAGGTGCGGAGCTGGCGTAAGTCGGCCAGAATAGCCGGATTGCACAAATTTTATTCGTTTTTCACGACCAATTGGGCATGAAGCTACTACACCACTCCATATTCCGCGCTTTGCGCGATGCGGGCCTCGCCCTGACGCTGGCCGGGATTGCCGTGCCGGCACTGGCCGATCCCACGGTCGAAACCGTGCTCGACAACGGGCTCAAGGTCATCGTCAAGCCGGACCGACGTGCGCCGGTGGCGGTGTCGCAGGTCTGGTACAAGGTCGGCAGCCTCGACGAGGTGGGCGTGCCGACCGGCGTCAGCCACGCGCTGGAACACATGATGTTCAAGGGCACCGCGGCGGTGCCGGCGGGCGAGTTCTCGCGCCGGGTTGCGGCCGTGGGGGGCAAGGACAACGCCTTCACCAGCCGGGACTACACCACCTATTTCCAGCAGGTCCGGGCGGAAAGCCTGCCCGCGATGTTCCGGCTGGAAGCCGATCGCATGGCCAATCTGGAGATCGGCCAGCAGGCTTTCGACAACGAGATCAAGGTGATCCAGGAGGAGCGCCGGATGCGGGTCGACGACCAGCCCGGCAGTGCGCTGATGGAGGCGGTGTGGGCGACCGCCTTTACGGCCGGCACCGACCACCATCCGGTGATCGGCTGGATGCGTGACCTGGAGCAGATGCGCGCGGACGATTTGCGCGGCTGGTACCGGCGTTTCTACGCCCCCAACAACGCCACCTTGGTGGTGGTCGGCGATGTCGATCCGGCCGACGTGCTGGCGGCCGCGCGCTCGACCTTCGGCACGGTGGCGCGGCGCGAGGTGGGGCGGCTGCCGTCGCCGCCGGAACCGGCGCAGGACGGCGTGCGACGGGTGACGGTGAAGAAGCCTTCCGAGCTGGCCTACCTGACGCTGGCGTGGCGGGTGCCGCGGCTGGAGCAGGTGGGCGACCGCGATCCGTATGCGCTGAGCGTGCTGGCGGCGCTGCTGGGCGGAGTGGACGCTGCGCGCCTGCCCAAGACACTGGTGCGCGAGCGCCAGCTGGCAGTGGACGTCGATGCCTCGTATGACATGAACGGGCGCGGGCATCCGTTGTTCAGCGTGTCGGCGGTTCCGGCCAAGGGGCGGACGGTGGACGAGCTGGAGCGGGCGATCCGGGCGGAGATCGATGCGATTGCCCGGCGCGGCGTGGGGGCGCAGGAGCTCAAGCGCGTCCGGACCCAACTGGCGGCGGGGCGGATCTACGAGCGCGACTCGATGTTCGCGCAGGCGATGAATATCGGGCAGCTGGAATCGCGCGGCTATTCGTGGCGCGACGACGAAGAGATGAACCGGCGTCTGGCGGCGGTCACGTCCGACGACGTGCGCCGGGTGGCGCGGCAATGGCTGCGGGAGCGCAATCTGACCGTGGGGCATCTCGATCCCCTGCCGCTGGCGGCCGGCCAGCAGCCTGTACCGCTGGAAAGGAATGGAGGGGCGAATGTCCGTTAAGTTGAAACTGGCGCTGGGCGTTGCCGCCTTGTGGCTGCCTTTGGCGGCGCAAGCCGTCACCATCGAGCGTTGGCAGCAGGCCGACGGGGCCAAGGTGCTGTTCGTGGCGGCCGGGGGCAACCCGATTCTGGACGTGCGGGTGGACATCGACGCCGGTCACCGTCGTGACGACGCGGCCAGGCCCGGCGTGGCCGGGCTGACGCTGGACCTCCTCGCGGCCGGTACCCGGGGACACAGCGAGGAGCAGATTTCCGCGCAATGGGCCGACCTCGCCGCCGGGTATTCCACCGCCATCGATCAGGACCGCGCCGGACTGCGCTTGCGCACCCTCGCCAGCCGGCCCGAGCGGGAGGCGGCGCTGGCGCAGTTCGCCGAGCTGATGCGCGCGCCGACATTCCCGAAGGCCGTGCTGGCGCGAGAGAAGGCCCGTGCCATCGCGGGACTGAAACAGGAAGAGGCCGATCCGCAGGCGGTGGCGCAGCGCCGGCTGACGCTTGCCATGTACGGCAACCATCCGTACGCCTTGACGGCCAAAGTGACGCCGGCAAGCGTCGCCGCCGTCCGGCGCGGTGATCTGGTGGCGTACTGGCAGCGTTATTTCCGGCCGCAGTACATGACGATTTCGCTGGTGGGGGACGTGAGCCGCGACGAGGCGGCGGCCATCGCCCGGCGGTTGACGGCCGGTCTGCCCAAGCAGGGCGAGCCGTTGCCGGCGATTCCGCCGGTGCCGGCGCCCAAGGCCAGCGAGACCCGGCTGCCGCATAGCGCGACGCAGGCGAGCGTGATGCTGGGCATGCCGATGTTCACGCGGGACGACCCTGACTATTACCCGCTGGTGGTCGGCAACTACACGCTCGGCGGCGGCAGTTTCGATGCGCGGCTGATGAAGGAGCTGCGCGACAAGCGCGGGCTGACCTATGGCGCGTACAGCTATCTGGCGCCGTATCAGCAGGCGGGCGAGTTCGCCGTGAGTGTCGGCACCCGGCACGAGCAGGCGGAACAGGCGTTGACCGTGGCGCGGCAGGTGGTGGGCGAGTTCGCGGCACAAGGCCCGAGCGAAGCGGAACTGACGCAGGCCAAGGCCAATATCGTGGGCGGATTCCCGCTGCGGTACGACAGCAACCGCAAACTCCTCGAATACGTAGCGGCGATCGGCTTCTATAATCTGCCGCTTTCCTGGCT
>JASLDQ010000176.1 GCA_030151505.1 Chromobacteriaceae bacterium | reverse complement strand
GACTGAATGTCCTTTTCCGGCGCGCCGTCGGCCACGTAGTAGACCTTGCCGTCGCGGACCGTCACCGCGTAGGTGAAGGCCAAGTCGACATCGCGGGCGTAGAGGCCCAGCTTGCGGACCAGCGCGGTGTATTCGGTCGCGTCGATGCTGTCCGGCCGCGTCGCGCGGTCGATGTAGGCGTCGCCGATGATGCGCGGCAGGGCGTAGGCGGCGGCCTGCAGGCGGGAATCGATTTCCTGCCGGACATCGCGGGTCTTGGTGTGGTAGGCCGCAACGACGAAAACCACGGCCGTGATGACGTTGATCGCGACGAACCACAGCAGGATCTTGAGCTGCAGCGACATGCCCGGGCGGGGCGCGGAAGAAGGAGAGGGCGGCATGGGCGGACGGCTTCTTGTGGGTGAGAAGGGTGGGATCGGCCGCATTATATGAGATTGGATTTTGATTTATTTGATAAAAATGATGTTTGATTTTTGTGGCGCGGGCGCAAAAACGCCCCGCGACGGGCGGGGCGTTGGCTGTCGGAACGTGTCGCGCGGGGCTCAGCCCAGCAGTTGGCGGTGACGGGCGATCTGGCGCTTGACCTGCTCCGGCGCGGTGCCGCCGGTGTGGTTGCGCTGCGCCAGGCTGCCTTCCGGCGTCAGCAGCGCGAACACGTCCTCTTCGATCAGGTCGCTGAACTCGCGCAGCGCGTCCAGCGGCAGGTCGGCCAGGTCGCAGCCCTGCACTTCGGCGTAGCGCACCGCGCGGGCGACCACTTCGTGCGAGTCGCGGAAGGGTACGCCCTTCTTGACCAGATAGTCGGCCAGGTCGGTGGCGGTGGCGAAGCCCTGCAACACCGCGGCGCGCATCGCTTCAGGCTTGACCGTGATGCCGCGCATCATGTCGGTGTAGATGCGCAGGGTGTCGATCAGGGTGTCGACCGTGTCGAACAGGGGTTCCTTGTCTTCCTGGTTGTCCTTGTTGTAGGCCAGCGGCTGCGACTTCATCAGCATCAGCAGCGCGATCAGGTGGCCGGTGACGCGGCCCGACTTGCCGCGCACCAGCTCCGGCACGTCCGGGTTCTTCTTCTGCGGCATGATCGAGGAGCCGGTGCAGAAGCGGTCGGCGATGTCGATGAAGCCGACGCGCGGGCTCATCCACAGGATCAGCTCTTCGGACAGGCGGCTCAGGTGGGTCATCACCAGGCTGGCGGCGGCGGTGAATTCGATGGCGAAGTCGCGGTCGGACACGGCGTCGAGCGAGTTGTGGCACACGTCGTCGAAGCCGAGGATTTCGGCGGTGTATTCCCGTTCGATCGGGTAGGTGGTGCCGGCCAGTGCGGCCGCGCCCAGCGGCAGGCGGTTGACGCGCTTGCGGCAGTCCTGCATCCGCTCGCGGTCGCGCGCCAGCATTTCGACGTAGGCCAGCATGTGGTGGCCGAAGGTGACCGGCTGCGCCACCTGCAGGTGGGTGAAGCCGGGCATTACGGTGTCGGCATTGGCCTCGGCCAGGTCGAGCAGGCTCTTTTGCAGCTCGACGATGAAGCCGGCGATGCGGTCGATGGCGTCGCGCAGGTAGAGGCGGATGTCGGTGGCGACCTGGTCGTTGCGCGAGCGGCCGGTGTGCAGGCGCTTGCCGGCGTCGCCGATCTTGTCGGTCAGGCGCTTTTCCACGTTCATGTGGACGTCTTCGAGGTCGACTGACCACTCGAAGCGGCCGGCGCGGATGTCCTCGAGGATTTCCGCCATGCCGTTCTGGATCGCGGCGAGGTCGTTGTCGGCCAGCACGCCGACCTTGTTGAGCATTTGCGCGTGGGCGAGCGAGCCCTGAATGTCGAACTCGGCCATGCGCTTGTCGAAGTTCACCGAGGCGGTGTAGGTCTTGACCAGTTCGGCGACCGGCTCGGCAAAGCGGCCCGACCAGGCTTTGCTATCATTCATCGCAACCCTCTACTTGATGCAAACGGAAAGTGCCGATTATAAGCCCAAACCCCCTGCCGGATTTCCGCAATCTGGGTGTGCAGCTCAGGGTGCTGGTCTGCGCCAACCTGATGCTGCTGGCCGCGGCGCTGGCGGGCGGGACGCCATTCCAGGCCAGGTTGCTGCAGCTGGCGCTCTGGGTGGAGCCGGTGCTGCTGCTGAGCGTGGTGGCGCTGTCGGTCCTGTCGACGCATCTGGCCCGGCTGCGGTATCCGCGTCTGGTCCTGCACGGCCTGTTCGTCGTCGCGCTGGGGCTGGCGGTGCAGCCCGGCTGGCTCACGGCGGGCCAGGCGGTGGCGGCCTGGTGCGCGGCGCTGGCCATCCTGCATTACCTCGATTTGCGCGCCGCCGCGCTGGCCCCGGCCCTGACCGAGGCCCGGCTGACCGCCCTGCAGTCGCGCATCCGTCCGCATTTCCTGTTCAACTGCCTCAACGCCGCCATCGGCCTGATCGCAAGCGATCCGGCCAAGGCCGAAATCGTGCTGCAAAACCTCGCCGACCTGTTCCGCAGGCAACTGGCCGACAACCGGCGCCTGTCCTCGCTGCAGCAGGAGCTGGAACTCGCCCGCCGCTATCTCGAGATCGAGGCGATCCGGCTGGGCGAGCGGCTGCAGGTGAGGTGGAAGCTCGACGGCATGCCGGCCGATGCGGCCCTGCCCGCGCTGCTGCTGCAGCCGCTGCTGGAAAACGCGGTCTATCACGGGGTCGAGCCGCTGCTGCATCCGGCGCCGGTCACCATCCGCATCTACGCGCTGCGGGAGCAGCTCCACATCGACATCCGCAACCCGCTGCAGCCCGCCGCACTTCCCCGTCACGGCAACGGCATGGCCATCGCCAACGTGCGCGAACGCCTGATGCTGCACTTTGACCACGAGGCGGGCCTGAACGCCGTGCAGCGCGAGGGGCATTATCAGGTTCACATCCACCTGCCGCTGCAGCCGTCGCCGGTATCGTGACGCTTCGCCCGCTGTCGTCGGCGCGAGTCGGGCTGGGCGGGGTGAAGCGCCGGTCTGGCCGGCATTGCGCTACAATCCGGCCAGACGCGACCATCGATCGATACCGCCGGAGACCCCGCCATGGCCCAATACCAGTCCGAATTCACCCAGTTCATGAACGACTTTCTGCAGAAAAATCCGCAGATCGCCGCCGATCAGCAAAAGTACCGCCTGACCTGGTGGGACAAGAAGGTTGATCTCGACGACCAGAAACGCTGGCAGGAATCGCGGGTCAAGAACCGCCCCTACGCCTACCAGCCGGACTGAGTTCCGCCCGCTGGAATACACGACGCCCCGGCCGCAATGGCCGGGGCGTCGTCGTTTGCGGGCCGG
>JASLDQ010000129.1 GCA_030151505.1 Chromobacteriaceae bacterium | reverse complement strand
CTGTGGAAGCAGTTCGTCGACGTGTCGCTCAAGCATTGCGACGCGGTGTACAAGAAGCTCGGCGTCAGCCTGGCGCGCGAGCATGTGCGCGGCGAATCGGCCTACAACGACGACCTGCCGGTGATCGTGCGCGAATTGCGCGAGGCGGGTTTGCTGGCCGAAAGCGAAGGTGCGCAGGTGGTGTTCCTGGACGAATTCAGGAACCAGGAAGGCGAGCCGATGGGCGTGATCGTCCAGAAGAAGGGCGGCGGCTTCCTCTACACCACCACCGATCTGGGCGCGGTGCGCTACCGTCACAAGGTGCTGGGACTCGACCGCGTGCTGTATGTGGTCGACGCGCGCCAGAGCCAGCATTTCCAGCAAATGTTCACCATCTGCCGCAAGGCCGGCTTCGCCGACGCCATGCAACTGGAGCACATCGGTTTCGGCACCATGATGGGCGAGGACGGCAAGCCGTTCAAAACCCGCTCAGGCGGCACGGTCAAGCTGATCGAGCTCTTGGACGAGGCCGAGGAGCGCGCGTTCAAGCTGGTGAGCGACAAGAATCCTGACCTGCCGGAAGCCGAACGTCGCCAGATCGCCCACGCGGTCGGCATCGGCGCGGTCAAGTACGCCGACCTCAGCAAGAACCGCAACAGCGATTACATCTTCAACTGGGACCAGATGCTGGCCTTCGAGGGCAATACCGCGCCCTACCTGCAGTACGCCTACACCCGCGTCGCCAGCATCTTCAAGAAGGCCGACGGTTTCGACGCCGCCGCCAAGCTCATCCTCGCCGATCCGGCCGAGCACAAGCTGGCGCTGGTGCTGGCCCAGTTCAACGACACGCTCAACACCGTAGCGCAGGACGGCTTCCCGCACTACCTGTGCCAGTACCTGTATCAGGTCGCGACCCAGTTCATGCGCTTCTACGAGGCCTGCCCGGTGCTCAAGAGCGAGGGCGAGGTGCGCGCCAGCCGCCTGAAGCTGGCCCGCCTGACCGCCGAAACCCTCAAGGCCGGCCTGGGCTTGCTGGGGATCGAAGTGCTTGAGTCGATGTAAATTAATCATTTTTCGAGAAAATTTTCCGGGCCTTCCCGGTGCTGCCGCGGAAATGCCCGAATGGCACAAAGCCCCGCATTGCGGGGCTTTGGCGCGTAAAAAGCCTGCCAAGACATGGCTTTTTATAAAATAAAAGCAATCAGTCTTGGCTTTTTAGAAGTAATTGCGCTATAAAGACAGTCATTGGCGGATTCATTGACCGCCACTGTGGCCAAAATCACCGGCCCGGACGGCTCTCCGCCGTCAGTGATTGACTCTCCTGCCCACAGGCAGGCCCATCCCTTAGCGTGACACAGCTCCTCTCCCGTTTATCTGGCAGATTTTGCTGTCCATCTTATAGATGCCCAGCCATGGCTTGAACCGTGGCCCGCATCCACATACCACGCTAATCATAACTACAAGGTATCCCTTTAATGACTATCCAATCCCGTATTCCCGACACGCTCCTCATCATTGCCCGCCCGATGGCGGGCGGCGACTTCCAGCATGCGCTGCAAGTGCCGCTTTCGATCCGCCATGGCGCCTTGCGCCGCGCGCTCATCGACAACGGATTCGATGCGACGCGCTGGCAGATCGTGCCGCCCGTCGCGGCCTGAACGCCGCGCACGGCGCAAGCCGAATGATGCCCGCTATCCGGGCACGGGCAGGGCAGGCGGGGGTAAACCCCGCCATGACTGTCCGCTGGGCGTCAAATCCGTCCCGGCCAGAATCCAACAGCCCGCAGGCCATGTCTGCCGGGCTGTTTTTGCATCCGGTGCGCGCTTGAATCTGCGTCAGTCGGCCGCATTTCAGTCCGATAGCCGATTCCTTCAGACAGCAGCGCGACCCGGTCGCGCGAGGACCATCACATGACTCCGACTTGGCAGGACTTTCTCGCGCAGCAAGGCGCAATTTTTGCGGATGATGGCCAGCTCCGCTTTGGCCGCGAGCCGCGCGCCGACGTGGCTGCCGCGCAGTCCGGTACCATCGTCAGCCCGCTGACGCAGTTCACCGTGCTGGAGTTCGCCGGCGAAGACGCTTCCACCTTCTTGCAAGGACAGGTGTCGAGCGACATTCGCGTGGTGGATGCCGCTACCAGCCAGTATTCCAGCTACTCCACCCCCAAGGGCCGGATGCTGGCCAGTTTTCTCATCTGGCAACGCGATGGCCGCTATCGCCTGATGGTGTCGGCTGACATCGCCGCCGTGATCGAGAAGCGCCTGCGCATGTACGTGATGCGCTCCAAGGTCACGGTGGCCGCGCTGGCCGACATTGCCCTGATCGGCGTGGCCGGCCCCGCTGCCGCCGACCTGCTCGACGCCCGCTTCGGCAGTCATCCGCTCAAGGAGCATGCCGTGCTGCCGGTGGACGGCGCCGAACTGGTGCGCCTGACCGGCGACCGCTACGTCGTGGCGCTGCCGCAGGCTGCTGCCGCAGAAACATGGGGCGCGCTGACGGCATCGGCCGCCCCGGTTGGCCACGCAGGCTGGGCTGCGCTCGACATTGCGGCCGGCACACCATGGGTGACTGCCGCGACGCAGGAAGCCTTCGTGCCGCAGATGGCCAACATGGAGTTGATCGGCGCCGTGAGCTTCCAGAAGGGCTGCTATCCGGGCCAGGAAATCGTGGCGCGCTCGCAGTATCTGGGCAAGGTCAAGCGCCGGATGTTCCGCGTTACCGTCCCGGGCGAGG
>JASLDQ010000363.1 GCA_030151505.1 Chromobacteriaceae bacterium | reverse complement strand
CCTGCAGGGCGGCGAAATGCTGTCGTTCTATTGCGCTGGCCGACGCAAGCATTTCGGCGAAGCTGCCCGGCTCGAACTGGAGAAACTGGTTGCCGCGACTGGCGTCGCGACCCTAGCCGGGGCGCTGTCACTGGGCGAGATCGGCAGCACCCGGGAATGGGGCTATCCGATGTTCCATAACGCCGCCATTGTCTGTTCTGCATGGGGGCCGCCATGAACCGCGACCGGATTCTGTCGGTGCTGTATGACCTGACGCTGACCATCGGCCGTGAAGTCGAGGTCGGTCCCTTGTTGACCCGGGTGTTGCAGCGCCTGCTGTTCCATACCTCGTGCCCGGTCGGCCTGGTGCTGGACCACCGTCAGCCGGCCGTCGCCGCCGGCCGGGCGGTGCTCGCCAAGGCAATCGGCGATCACGTGCTGATGCGGCAGGTGGGGGAGGAGCTGCCCTTGCCGACCGGGCTGCCCGGCGGCCGGGTCGAGATCGCGGATTCCGCCGCTGTGCTGGCCGGCCTTGCCGGCAGCCGACCCTACGGTTTCTGCCTCAAACTGCCGGTCGGGCAGGATTACACCATCGTGCTGCTCGCGCCGGCACCGCCCGCCGCGGGCTTGCCGCTGACCGACATCTTCCAGCCCGTGCTGGCCAATCTGGCCCGCACCCTGCGCCTGTGCCGGGACAGCGAGGAACTGGCGCGCAAACTCAGGCACCAGCGCAATGCCGCCCGGGCGGAGCTCGTGCGGGCGCAAAAGTTCAACGAAGCCCTGCTCAAGGCCATCCCGGTCCCGATCTTCTACAAGGACATCCGGGGGTGTTATCTGGGGTGCAATCCGGCGTTCTCGCGCCTGCTCGGCGTGGCCGAACAGGATATTCAGGGCAAGACGGTGAGCGAGATCTGGCCCGCGACCATGGCCGGGGTGTATCAGGGCATGGATGAGGACCTGATCCGGACCTGCAAGCCGCAGAGCTACGAATACATGGTGCGGGACCATCAGGGTGAAAATCGCAGCGTCTTCTATGCCAAGGATGTGTTCTACGACGACCGCAATCAGGTGGCCGGCATCATCGGCGCCTTTGTCGACATGACCGAACGCAAGCGGGCGGAAGAGTCCCTGCGCCGCACCCTGATCCAGACCATCGACGCCCTGTCGTCGGCCATGATGCACCGGGATCCGTTCACCGCCGGCCACGAGAAGCGGGTGAGCGACCTGGCGCTGGCCATCGGGCAGAAGCTGGCGTTTGACGAAGAACGCCTGAAAGGCCTCGGGCTGGCGGCCATGGTGCACGACATCGGCAATATCCAGACGCCGGCGGAAATCCTGACGCGCCCGCGGCAGCTGACCCCGGAAGAGTTCGATCTGGTCAAGCTGCATGCCGAAGCCAGCCACGACATCCTCAAGGACATCCATTTTCCCTGGCCGATCGCGCAGGTCGCCCTGCAGCATCACGAGAACTTCGACGGTTCCGGCTATCCGCAGGGCCTCAAGGGCGATGCCATCCTGCTGGAAGCCCGGATACTCCGCGTGGCCGACAGTCTGGAAGCCATGCTGTCGCACCGGCCTTTCCGCCGGCAGTTCGACGTGGCCCATGCCATGGCCGAGTTGCGCACCGGCCGCGGTACGCTGTACGACCCGCAGGTGGCCGATGTCTGCCTGCACCTGATCGAGGAATGCGACTATGTCTTTCCCCACACGAGCCGCTGAGCCGATATGACGTTTCCGCCCATTGCCGCCGCCGGTCCCCGCCCGGCTTCCTTGCACGACCTGTTCGAAACCGCGGCACCGGAGCCGGCCGGCCTGTACGCGGTGATGGACCAGTTTCCGCACCGCATTCTGGTCAAGGACATCCATTCGAATTATGTCTGGGCAAACCGGTGCTTTGCCGAAGAGGTCGGCGTGGCGGAGCCCCGGCAGCTGGTCGGCCGGAGCGATTTCGACTTCCTGCCCCGCGAGATGGCGGAGCGCAACCGCGCCGATGATCTGCGCGTCATGCAGGAGAGGACGAAGCTGACGTTCGAAACGTCCTGTCTGCAGGATGGCCGGCTGCGCTGGCTGGAAACCGTCAAGTCGCCGGTGCTGGACGAAGCGGGGCAGGTGGCGGGCGTACTGGTCCTGTTCAACGACATTACCGACAAGAAGCACGATGCCGCCGAGGCCGAGCGGCATGCCTGGGCCCTGCAGGCCATGAGCCGCTGCAACCACGCGCTGGTGCAGGCCGAGACCGAAGCGGCGCTGCTGCAGGGGGTGTGCGATGCCGTCGTGTCAGACGACCGCTACCTGCTGACGCTGATCTGCTGGGCCCGGGATGACGAGGAAAAGAGCCTGGACGTGGTGGCTTTCGCCGGGCAAGCCGTCGACTACACCAACGGGTTGAAAGCATCCTGGGGCGACGGGCCGCTGGGACAGGGGCCGACCGGCACCTGCATCCGGATCGGCAAAACCGTGCACAACCGGAACATCCTCCATTCCAGCCTGTTTTTGCCGTGGCAGGAGCGGGCCCGCCGCAACAACCTGCACTCGGCCATCTCGGTGCCGCTCAAGGAAGGCGAACGGGCCGTCGGCGCCATGGTCGTCTTCGCCGGCGTGGACAATGCGTTTGGCGACAATGAAGTGCGGCTGTTCGAGGAACTGGCGGGCAATCTCTGCGTCGGGGTCCGGTCGCGCCGGACGCAGATCGCCTACGACGCATCGCTGCGGGATGCCGCCTTTCAGGCCAAGGCGCTGGAAAAAGCGCTGGAAGACGCGCTGGAGGCGATCGCATCGGTGCTGGAGCAGCGCGATCCCTACACCGCTGGCCATCAGAAGCATGTGGCCGATCTGGCCGTGATGATCGGCATCGAGCTGGGGCTGCAAACCGAGCGCCTGCGCGGCCTGTATCTGAGCGGGGTGGTGCATGATCTGGGCAAGATCCAGGTGCCGGCGGAGCTGCTGACCAAACCGGCCAGACTGAACCCGGTGGAGTTCGCCCTGGTCAAGCAGCATCCGGAGGTCGGCTACACCATCCTCAAGAACATCGATTTTCCGTGGCCGATTGCCGACATCATCCGCCAGCACCACGAGTATCTGGATGGTTCCGGCTATCCCCACGGACTGAGCGGCAACCAAATCCTCTACGAAGCCAGAATCCTCACAGTGGCCGACATCGTCGAGTCGATGTCTTCCGATCGCCCCTACCGCCCGGCGCTGGGCATCGAGCAGGCGATTGCCGAGATTACCCGGATGCGCGACGCCAAGCTCGATCCGGAGATCGTCGATGCCTGCATCCGGGTGCTTCGGCGGGGCGATTTCGTCCCCTACCTGCTGTCGCGGGAAGGCTGAGCCGGACCGCACTCCGGCCCGGCGGCCGGCAAAGGGAGGCTCGCCTTTCAGCCGGCACGCGCCGTGTTTTCCGTCGCCTCAGGCCGTGAATTCTTCAAATGCCTTCAGCGCATGGGCCGAGTACATCAGCGACGGGCCGCCTCCCATGTAAACCGCCGTGGCCAGCACTTCCTCGAGTTCGGCCCGGCTCGCGCCGAGCTTGACCAGGGCCTGGACATGAAAGCCGATACAGTCGTCGCAGCGGGAAGCGACGGCAATGCCGAGCGCAACGAACTCCTTGGTTTTCTTGTCCAGCGCGCCATCCTTGGTGGCGGCCTGTGCCAGTTGGTTGAAGGCGGCCATCACGTCCGGCTGGCTTTGGCGCAGTGCTCCCAGCTGGGTCGAAACGGTTTTGGTGAGTTCCTTGTAAGAGCCGAGGGCCATGGTGATTTCCTTGATGAAATGATCGATTGTCGAGGTGTCCAAAGCGGAAGAGCCGGGCATCGGGTCCGCGCTGTCGCTGCGAACATGGTCTCCCTCTCTAAACAATATATTATTTTGTATAATGTTGGATGGCAAGCACACGTACAATCCGGCCACTGGCTGGCAAGGAGGTTTTCATGGTGGATATATTGCATCTCGTCTGTCCGCACTGC